>JBBSDD010000130.1:0-7027 GCA_038249755.1 Flavobacteriales bacterium
GGCCAAGGAATTCGCCTTTTTGAGTACGGCATTGGCCATGGCACTTTTCCTGATCATTTTGATCATCACAGCCCAATTCAATTCTATTTCTACACCTTTCATTATCGCCTTTGCAGTATTTTTTAGCCTCATCGGTGTCTTGCTGGGCCTCGTGGTATTTCGCATGAACTTCGTCATCGTCATGTCCATGATCGGTATCATCTCCCTTGCGGGAATTATCGTCAACAATGCCATCGTGCTAATCGATTACACCAACCTGATCCGAACGCGTAAAAGAGACGAACAAAACCTGGATGACGACGACAAGCTGGAATTCAATGATACGGTATATGCCATTATAGAAGGTGGGAAAACCCGTTTGAGACCCGTTTTGCTCACAGCAATTACCACCATATTGGGTTTGATACCCCTCGCCATTGGGCTCAACATTAATTTTTTCACCCTGCTCAGCAGCTTTGATCCACAGATTTATGTCGGTGGTGACAATGTGATGTTTTGGGGTCCAATCGCTTGGACGATCATTTATGGGCTTTCCTTCGCTACATTTCTTACGCTTGTAATCGTTCCGGTGATGTACCTGATACTGGCAAAACTCAAGTATAGGGCGATCTACAAAAAAGATGTTCAGTACGAGATCAAATTTTAAAATTGCCTGTCTCACTCCGTGTTAAATCGCCCGAAGTGAAACAGGCTTTTCGCTTCTTCACCGGGTTATGGCTGCCTTGACGGCAAACTTTCCCTGTCCAGTTTCGCAACATTTATTTTTTACCTTTGTTAAGTGTGCATTAATAAGGTAATATAAATGGATTCATACAAAGCCGGGCATTTGCTCGATCAGATCGAAATTCCTGATGATCTTCGGAAAAAAATCAAAGAGACAGATTTATCCGAATTGTGTGATGAGTTGCGGGATTTTATTATAGATGTTGTTTCTACCAAAGGCGGCCATTTCGGCGCCAGCCTCGGCGTAGTAGAACTTACCGTTGCCCTGCATTACGTTTTTAATACTCCCTATGATCAATTGGTCTGGGACGTAGGCCATCAGGCGTACGGTCACAAAATTCTCACCGGACGCAGGAAAAATTTTCACACAAACAGAGCCTATAAAGGACTCAGCGGTTTCCCAAAAAGAACTGAGAGTGAATATGATACTTTTGGCGTAGGCCACTCATCCACCTCGATTGGTGGAGCTCTTGGTATGGCAGTAGCCAGCCGCCTGAAAGGTGAGCCAGACCGTCAGCACATCGCCGTAATCGGCGATGGAGCCATGACCGCCGGAATGGCTTTTGAAGCGCTTAACCACGCCGGCGCTGAAAACAGCAATATGATCGTAATTCTCAACGACAATTGCATGAGCATCGACCCCAATGTAGGGGCTCTGAAAGATTATCTTACCGACATCACGACCTCCCACACCTACAACAAGGTGAAGGACGAAGTGTGGAATCTGCTTGGCAAGATCAGCAAATTCGGTCCGAATGCCCAGGCGATCGCCCAAAAAGTGGAAAACGCCATCAAAATATCCTTGCTCAAGCAAAGCAATTTATTTGAATCATTGAAATTTAGATATTTTGGTCCTGTAGATGGCCACGACGTGGATCATCTCGTGAAAGTACTGCGCGACTTAAAAGATATTCCAGGTCCGAAAATCCTGCATTGCATCACCGTAAAAGGAAAAGGATACGAACCTGCAGAATCCGGTTCGCCGACAATCTGGCATGCACCAGGGCTTTTCAACAAACAAACCGGAGAAATCATCAAGGTCATTCCAAAAAGCCCGCAGCCCCCCAAATATCAGGACGTATTTGGGTACACGATTGTGGAACTCGCGGAAAAAAATGATAAAATTGTTGGCATCACACCAGCCATGCCAAGTGGTTGCTCCCTGAAAATAATGATGGAAGCCATGCCAGACCGCGCTTTTGACGTGGGTATTGCGGAACAACATGCCGTGACTTTCTCAGCAGGACTGGCCACGCAAGGTATGGTGCCGTTCTGTAATATTTATTCCAGTTTCATGCAGCGGGCATACGATCAGGTGGTGCACGATGTGGCGCTTCAAAATCTGAACGTCATTTTCTGTCTGGATCGTGGCGGTTTTGCCGGAGCAGATGGTCCCACCCATCATGGATCATTTGACCTCGCTTATTTCCGCTGCATTCCAAATATGATTGTGAGTGCACCGATGAACGAAAGTGAACTGCGCAATCTGATGTACACCGCGCAGCTTCCGGACAAAGGTCCATTTTCCATCCGCTATCCACGGGGAGAAGGTGTTCAGACCGACTGGAAACAGCCATTTAAAGAAATCAAAATCGGAACTGGACGCCGCGTACGAAACGGATCTGATCTGGCCATTCTTACCATTGGACACCCGGGCAATTTTGCGCTGCAGGCTGCGGAACAGCTAAAGGAACTAGGTGCTGACATTGCCGTGTACGATATGCGGTTTGTGAAACCAATTGATGAGATTCTATTGCACGAAGTGTTCGGTAAGTTTGATAAAATAATCACCGTGGAAGATGGTTGCCTGATGGGTGGCCTCGGAAGCGCGGTACTCGAATTTATGGCCGACAACAATTACAAGGCACAGGTGGTAAGACTTGGAATGGAAGATCGGTTTTTTGAGCATGGGTCTCAGGAAGAGCTTTACGCGGAAGCCGGATTTGGTGTCGCTGACATTGCACTAAAAGTTCAATCCATGTTGAAGGACGTTTTCGGTGCAAAATCGAAGAAACTCTCAGCAGGTTGATTCTCCCTGAATAATCTTTGCGAAAGTTTTAACTGATCTCTGATTTTTCTGCTTTCACCAGCACTTATAAAAAGTTTAATCATTTGGACTGTCGACTTTTATCAAAAAGAAAATGGCAGCCTGTTAAGCTGCCATCCAAATTTCTGTAATTCCCTTTTTCTCTTCTAAACTGGCTTCATCTTAAATGTTTCCAAAAATTTCGTGGTGAAGTTCCCTTTTTTAAAATCTTCATTTTCGAAAAGCTGAATGTGGAATGGAATGGTGGTTTTCACCCCGTCGATGACGTATTCACTCAGAGCCCGGTGCATTTTTTTGATCGCTTCTTCGCGGGTTTGCGCTACGACGATGAGCTTTGAGATCATCGAATCGTAATTTGGGGGAATGGTGTACCCCGCATATACATGTGTATCTATGCGCACACCGTGCCCACCTGGCGCATGATACACCGTAATAGTACCTGGATTCGGGCGAAAATCGTGCATTGGATCTTCCGCATTGATGCGACATTGAATCGCATGCATTTTTGGCTCGTAATTGTTGCCACTAATTGGAATACCTGCTGCGATTTTAATCTGTTCTTTCACGAGGTCGAATGTGATGACTTCCTCTGTAATCGTATGCTCCACCTGAATTCGCGTATTCATTTCCATGAAATAGAAGTTCCGGTGTTTGTCCACCAAAAATTCCACTGTACCCACACCTTCATAATTAACGGTAGAGGCAGCTTTGATGGCAGCCTCACCCATCTTTTTCCGCAGTGCTTTTGTCATAAAAGGTGAGGGTGTTTCTTCCACCAGTTTTTGATGACGGCGCTGAATGGAACAGTCACGTTCGCTCATATGGCAAAATGTACCAAACTGATCACCTGCAATTTGGATTTCTATATGGCGAGGCTCTTCGATGAATTTCTCCATGTAAACGCCATCATTTCCGAAGGCAGCCTGCGCTTCGCGCTTAATAGCTTCAAGAGAAGATTCCACATCCTCTTCTTTCCACACCACACGCATTCCCTTTCCACCACCACCAGCAGTAGCTTTCATCATTACCGGCAGTCCAATTTCGCGGGAAACCTCTATCGCATGTTTTCCATCTTTTAGAAGTCCCTCTGATCCGGGAATACAGGGTACGCCCGCTTTGATCATGGTGGTTTTAGCAGTAGCCTTATCGCCCATTCCTTCGATTTGGTCGGGAAGTGCACCTATAAATTTGATTCCATTTTCCTGACAGATACGCGAGAACTTCGCATTTTCCGAAAGGAAACCATAACCAGGATGGATGGCGTCAGCGTTTGTAATTTCCGCGGCGGCAATGATATTTGGTATGCGAAGGTATGATTCGCTGCTTTGAGGTGGCCCGATGCACACCGCCTCATCAGCAAAACGCACATGAAGGCTGTTCGCATCGGCCGTGCTATATACTGCCACCGTTTTGATACCCATTTCTTTACAGGTACGAATAACGCGTAAGGCTATCTCGCCCCTGTTGGCAATCAGTATTTTCTTAAACATAAAAAGTGCGCTTAAGGGTTAGTTCGCTTCAGGAGCGTTTAGGATGGATCAACTAAAAACAATGGTTGGTCGTACTCTACCGGAGTGGCATCGTCAATGAGTACCTTGATAATTTTTCCACTGGTTTCAGCCTCTATTTCATTGAATAATTTCATGGCTTCAATGATACAAATCACCTTCCCAGGTTTTATTTCATCGCCCACGGACACAAAGTCAGATTTATCAGGACCGGGAGACCGGTAAAAAGTTCCGATCATTGGAGATTTTACAGTGACGTATTTCGCATTATTTTCTACCGCGGCATCTTTATCTTTCTTTGGCTCGGCGGCGGCAGGCAGGTTGTCAGGGGCCACTTGTTGGTATTGTTGTTGTACCTGCAAGGGTTGCATCTGCAATTGCTGGATTGGCATCGGTTGCGGCATGTACACATCTGGTTGTTGTCCCTTGCGTTTATTGCCTTCAGATTTGATGATAATCTTGAAATTGGCCTGTTCTATCTCAACTTCTGTCACACCGGACCGGGCGACGAACTTTATCAAATCCTGAATTTCAGTTATTTTCATAAAATAAGGATTGGTGTCAATGATTTTAAAGGTATGAATACTTACGTTACTTTGGGTCGTAAGCCCATTTCATATATAATGAGCCCCAGGTAAAGCCGCCGCCGAATGCTGACATAATAATTTTGTTCCCTTTTCTGAGTTTATTTTCCCATTCCCAAAGGCAAAGTGGTATGGTGGCATTTGTTGTGTTGCCATAACGCTGAATGTTAATCATCACCTTGGATCTATCGAGACCCATGCGGCTGGCTGTGGCATCAATGATACGCAAATTAGCCTGATGAGGCACAAGCCAATCCACATCATCGCCTGTAAGTTGATTATTCTTCAGGATTTCAGCCGAAACTTCTGCCATTTTGGTCACGGCAAACTTAAAAACCGTCTTCCCTTCCTGAAAAATGAAGTGTTCCTTATTCTTCACTGTTTCAAAACTGGCAGGATACAGGGAGCCTCCTGCTTTCTGTCGCAAAAATTCCCGGCCACTGCCATCTGTTTTCATGATGGAATCAATGATGCCCGTGCCATTGTCAACCGGCTCTATCAAAACTGCCCCGGCTGCATCACCAAAAATGATGCAAGTGGTGCGATCGGTATAGTCCACAATAGAACTCATTTTGTCAGCGCCAACAACAATAATTTTTTTATACTTTCCCGTCTCGATAAACTGACTTGCCGTAGTGACTGCGAACAAAAATCCGCTACACGCCGCCATGATGTCGTACGACCAGGCATTTTTTATACCTACTTTATCAGAAATAATATTTGCCGTAGCGGGAAACATATAGTCTGGCGTCGCTGTCGCACAAATAACCATATCTATTTCGTCGGGATGCGTACCTGTTTTAAGAAGCAAGCCTCTTACTGACTCTGCTCCCAAATCGCTGCTTGCCTTTGTCGGGTCTTTTAAGATTCTCCGTTCTTCAATACCCGTTCTGGATTTGATCCATTCATCGTTGGTATCGACCATGGTCGCGAGATCAGCATTGGTCAACTTATCTTCAGGAACGTATCCAAATACCCCTGTGATTGCAGCCCTAATTTTTGCCATAGGTGTGCGGTGTTTTCGCTAAAAAGTGGTTAATAAGGTGCTAAAGATAGCAAACTTCTAAAACGCGCATGCGGTATACAAACCTCACTCTACAATAAAAAAAAATCAGCACGAAGCTGATTTCGAGCGTGAAATTATAAAAATTACGCCTCTGCCTTTTCCATTACTACTCTGCCTTTGTAGTAAAGTTTGCCCTCATGCCAATGCGCACGGTGATACAGGTGAACTTCGCCAGTGGTAGAATCAGTCGCGATAGTTGGTCCTGTCGTTTTGTAATGCGTACGTCTTTTATCTCTTCGGGTCTTCGATATTTTCCGCTTGGGATGTGCCATGGTCTTTCGTTTACGTTACTTCAATTTTCTTAATACATCCCATCTGGGATCTGTTTTATCCTCTTCTTCGGAATTTTGCAGCCGGTTTAAAACTTCCTGATTGCAATCTTTTTTCTTTTGGTGCACTTTTTTTTGGGGCATCCCCAAAACGAGCATTTCATAGATAATCTGCGAAACATCGAGTTCATATGAATCATGAGAAAGAACGATTATCTCGTCTGTTTGCTCAAATGATTCATCTCCAAATTTCACTACAATATGCTCTTTTGCCTTTAAATCCAGCCTGATCGGGTCCCCGCAGCGATCACAAAATTCATCAACGGTTCCTTTCGCTTTAAAATCCAGCAACAATAGGTTTGTAGATTTTTCCAGCGCAAGTTGCACTTTAAACAATGCATTTTCAATCAGGTTGCTTTCGAAGGCCTCAAAAAACGATTGACCGATGTCAAATTCGTACTGGTGCGTCCCAATTTTCAAACCGAAAAAAGGAATGATATATTCCTTCATGATTTACCTCTTCCAAATTGGACGGCAAATGTAGGCAAAAAATAAGAACTCTACCAAACCTCTATCAGGTTTCTTTTTCAGATATCTGAAGTGTATTGGCCGAGAGATGGCGGTTTAATTTTCGTCGTTCATAGATATCGCATGCCATGTAAACAGCTTGACGAAAACTGTGCTCTGAGGCCAGATTTTTTCCAGCGATATCGTAAGCTGTACCGTGCGCCGGGGAAGTGCGTACAATGGGCAGGCCAGCAGTGAAATTCACCCCGTCCTCACCGGCGATGGTTTTAAAGGGTATAAGGCCTTGATCGTGATACATGGCC
>JBBSDD010000131.1:0-6979 GCA_038249755.1 Flavobacteriales bacterium
AAATCGTTCAAACCTTTATCCGGATTTTTTCCAAAAACCTTGAGCAAAGTGGAGCTGGTTTCTTCATCCAACACGTTATTCAGATCAATTTTCCCTTCCACAATTCCCCGCGCGATGTGCCCCTCAATGGTACTTTCGGCCATCTCACGTGTTTTCGCAATGGCTGCAGGGTCGAGACCTTCCTTTACCAACGCATACGTTTTCAGATACGTTTCGCCAACAATTTTGTCGCCCTTTCTTGTACCTGCTTTCTTGCGTTTCTTCCCTGTGGGCGTCTTGAGGTTTTTGGGATTGGCCTTTAAATGATTCTCCACCCTCGAAAGCAAGACATCACGTTTGGCTTTGCGCTTGTTTTCAAATTCTTTAATCACCTCGATTTCTTTGTTTTCAAGAATACATTGAGCCAAATGCGCCGCTTTTTGCAAATCAGAAATTTTTCTGCTCAGCATCTGATCAATTTCTTCCAGGGCGTTGACGTAGGTTTTGGTGCGGGTGAGCATGCCCACTTCCCCCATGTGTACAAGCAAATCAAAAAGACATTCGTGCAGAAAACCGAGGTAATACTCGCTGCCTTTTTCAATACGTTCTTTGAGCGTTTCGAAGTCGCCACTGGCCAACATAGCCGCTATCTGATTTTGAAATTTGATCGTATTGTCCCGTTCTTTCTGAATTTTTTGACGAAGGTCGGGCAAGGCATTTTGCATATCCGCATCAGAAAAGACCGTACTTCCATCACCTTTCTGTTCTGTATGATCTATTTGTTTGATGATGGATTCAAAATCGAACGTTTGTCTCAGGGTTTCACTCAAATATTCATTCTGTCCAGCCTGAAGTTTTGTTTCCAGCGGACCCTGGTTTTCATTGGTTCCAGAAAATTCAAGAACCTCCTGATCACAGGAAATGGCCGAGGTATTGATTTTTGTGCGAAGAATTAAACCATCGAGCGACCGCAGACGCGACAGGGCGACGTACACCTGACCAGGAGCGAAGGCCTGACCAACATCAATAATGGCCTTGTCGAAAGTGAGTCCCTGACTCTTGTGCACCGTGATAGCCCACGCGAGTTTGATGGGATATTGCGAAAACGTGCCCGCGATGTCTTCCTGAAGTTCTTTGGTGGTGCTATTGAGGCTGTATTTTTTGTTTTCCCAACTGACTTTTTCAATCGTAAGTTCACGGTTTTCATCCGCCATGGAAACGGTGATCCCCTCATCGCTCAGTTTTGAAATCCGCGCGAGTTTTCCATTGTAATACCGGTTTTGAGGAGAATCATTTTTGACAAACATTACCTGTGCGCCAACTTTTAGGTCAAGTTGTTCAGGCAAAGGGAAAATATTCTCTGGAAATTCTCCCTTAATTTCAGCTTTATAACTATGCGTTTTTCCGGGCAAGTCCTTCAGGGCCTTCAGATTGATGTCATCGGCTTGCCGGTTGTGGGTGGTGAGGGTGATGACATCTTCCGTTTTTGGAATTTCTGATGTATAATGTTCGTTCAGCTTGGCTATATCCTGGACAGTACACCTGTTGTTGCGCAGGTTGTTGAGTATGCTGATAAACGCGTTGTCCTGTTGCCGGAAAATTTTATCCAGTTCGATGTAGGTAAAACCATTCTGTTTCAAACCCACCGATTCGAAGAAATGGGGTGATTTGTAAAAAGTTTTAAGCCGGGCCCATTCCCTGTCTTTTACAATCGGCGGCAATTGAAACAAATCGCCGATCATCAGTAGTTGCACGCCGCCAAAACTTTTCCGAAAGTTTCCTTTTGCTGCTTTCATGCGGTAATCGATGGCGTCGAGCAAATCTGCGCGCAACATGCTCACTTCGTCTATGATAAGCAGGTCTATATCGCGAAGCACCTGCTTGCGCGCAGAATTGAGCGGATTGCGTCTCGCCAGTTCCTTTGAGGTATAAAAGTCTCCGTAGTCAGCGTTTCCAGGTATGTCTGCGGGCAGAAAGGATCCGAAAGGCAAAAGAAACTGGGAGTGTATGGTTACCCCTCCGGCATTGAGCGCAGCGATACCCGTAGGTGCTACGATGACATATTTTTTATGGGTGGCTTTCGCCAAATTGTGGAGAAAAGTAGTTTTTCCTGTACCGGCTTTTCCGGTGAGAAATATGTGGTTTGCCGTCCGGTTTACAAAACGTGCGGCAAGCGAGATCATGTCTGTGGTGATGACGGAATTTGTATCCATATCGCAATTTTATTGTGTGGTGAATTTAGGTAAACAGGAAAGAAAGGAAAAATCAAAGTTGGTCTACCGCATGCGTTCGGTGTTTCAAAATCGTTTTGGGGAAATGGTGGCGTGATTTCCAGCCTGTGGTGGAACTTACAGCAAAACAGCTGCGCGGTAAAATGACAGGAATCTGGATTGTGACAGGCTTTTGATAAGAACTTTCCTGACTAGTTTACAGACCATCGATCTTATTTCCCTTTAAAATTGATCGTTGACAGGAATAGTGGATTCTGTTTCAAAAATTCAACTGCATTCAAATCAAAATGACCGCAGCGTTTGAAGTTTCTCTCAAACGCTGCGTGGTCATCCATAGTGATCAACTTTCTTTTTTGCCGAGCACTTTGAACTCATTGACATGAATGTCGGTGCTGTATCGTTTATTGCCCTCTTTATCCGTGTAAGAGTTGTTCACGAGTTTTCCTTCCACGGCAACCTGTTTGCCTTTTGTGCACATTTGCTCCACCAATTCTGCGGTTTTACCCCAGGCGATTAAATTGTGCCACTGGGTGTTTTCGACCATTTTACCGGCTGCGTCTTTGTAATTTTCATTGGTGGCCAATGAAAATTTTGCCATTTTACGGCCCTCGTTCAGGGTGCGTACTTCCGGGTCCATGCCCAGGTGTCCGATGAGTTGTACTTTGTTTACGATGGTATTCATGACTTCAACTATTAAAGGTTTGTAATTTTGGATTTAAACTATCTCGGATCGTCATCCGACTGGTTGTCAACCGACGGGACAAATGTGGGGCGGTGTCAAGTCTCTAGCCGTTTGATAAACGTTTATAAACGTAAATAAACGTTTATTTGAATGTAAAATTCATAATATCAATAACTTAAGTCCTTACGCAAGATGTATTTAAGATCGAGGTAAATGTTGCTATTACAACATATTGGCAACAGATATGGACTGCATTTCCAAATTTTCTGTGGGAATCTCTGTGGACAAACCGGGGAATTGGATACCAGGAAAGCGGTTTTTAGAATTGAATATGAATGACATCGACTTGTCTCGTTGCAGCGCCAATCGAATTCAAAGGACCTACATTCATGTGATTAAAGTTTTGATTTATAAAGGTTCATCTGAACATGGCTTCTCATTATGCACATCTGGCTGCTCTTCAGGTATTGCCGCTAAGGCTCATGGTGCGGTTATTGAAAAATTAAAAGTGAATACAACGGGTTGATGCAATTGCCCTTACTATTAGAAAACTATTGTGCTTGACCGTTCTAAAATATATTTAAAAAATCACAATGAAGAATCTACACATGAATAGAGTTATTTTTTTTGTCGGTCTTGCTTTCATTTTGTCTTTTATTTTGCATTCCTGCAAATCGAACATCACAGCTGCAGATTTGCGCAAACAACAAAGCAAGGCAATCAATGATTTGGTCTCCGCGAAAGAGGAGATGAAAAAACTCACAGAGATGAAGGAGCAGTATTCGGTCGACCACCGGGATGCCCAAATGAAGGAACTCGAATCGCGTCAAAAGCAGATAAATGGAGACATTAAAAAATTGAAAGGTGTAGAGACAATTGGTGCTCAGGCAGGTGCAGAAAATATTGCCAATGATCTCGAATCCCAAGACACCCAAATACAACGCGATCTCAATAATCTTGAAAAAATGCAGCGGGAAGATTGGTCTGCAATGAGAGATTCCATTGATCGACAAATTGCCACGCTGGAAACTCAGATTCGGAGTGTTACCAGAAACATGCCTGCGGAATAAATTTGGCCAGCATGTCTTGTCGCCGCTTTCATTTGCGGCCGTTGTGAATGGGTTTTGTCAGCGAGTGTTGTGTAATCTTGTGAATCTCTGGCCTTGTGAATACGAACCACTGCTTTGGGAAGATTTTGGACAGGGTGCCTAATGAAATCCACACTTTCCAACATTAGAATTTTGATTTGGTCACATTATCAGGTTGCAATGATTAAGGAATGATGGTTGCGGTTTTTATTCCATCAACAAACTTTCATTAAACTATAGAAATTATGAGAAACGAACAAAGTCATTTAACATTATCGTCGACCTCGATCACAGGAACAACTGTGCGGTCAATAAACGACGAGAGCATAGGAGAGATCAAAGACCTGATGATTGACATTGAATCAGGTGACGTGCTCTATGCCGTACTATCAGTTAACACTGGATTTTTGAATATGGGTAGCAAGTATTTTGCAATTCCTTTAGAAGAATTCCAGTTCGATACGCAACGGGAAGAAGCCATGCTGAATGTCACCAAAGAAAAATTGGAGCAGTCTCCAGGTTTTGACAAAGACAATTGGCCAACTTCGGCCCAGCATGAATTTGTTGATCAGGTACATTCCTATTATGGTCGAGAATCGCGCTATGCCTCATCTGGTTTGGAAGGCTCCATGGCAAATGACCATGATTTCACAGAACGTGGAGGAAAATTCAACCAACCCCAGGGTGGTTTGAATACCGAGCGCAAAGAAATGAAAAGCGGCGGTATGTTTGACAAAAACGACGACGTAACCGAACGAAGAGGTTATGTAGACACAGATTCAAACAGAAATATCCTGTAGTTTTTGATATGCTAAACGTATAATTCATTATGAGCCGATTCAGATTTCTGAATCGGCTTTTTAATGCCCAATGGTTTCGTTCCACTTGATTCCGAACATGGACTCTTTTTATGGATGACTGTATCTTAATGCCTGATTCTTATGGAATTTTCCGGACATAAAAAAAAAAGGCTGCCCACATGGGCAGCCCTTTTCATTAAAACATATTGCGATGAATTATCGCGCGATCATAAATTTGTCGATAATCACTTCTGATTCGGTCGTCATTCGGTAGATGTAAACACCGTTTGGCAATCCTGAACCATCAAACTGCATGGTGTAGTTTTGCGCACCATTTGCATCCTGATTGAACAGGGTTGTGATCTGACGTCCCGACAGGTCGTAAACTTCCAATTGAACTCTCTGTCCGTTGTCCACAGAAAAACTAACCTGCGAAATACCAGAGGTTGGATTTGGCTGTGAAGTTAACAAGGCACTTCCAGAGCAGTCAATGGCGTTAACTTCGATAAAGTTACTCACCGATGCACATGGACCAACTTCGTTTACGTTGGTAGTGGAATTAAGACTTCCAGGTCCGGCAGCCGCAGAAACATAGTAGATTCTGTAAGTTCCCGGAGCTCGGTCATCAAAATTGAATCTGGAATTAATGGCCCGAAGTCCCAGAACATTTCCAGCTTCATCTGTTAATACCCAACGCATCAGGAAGGCTTCTGCCCCATCGTAGGTTGCGATTACGCCACTTATGCCCTGACCTACACACACAGTGGTGCTTGTAGAAGGAGTAATTGTGCCACCCGCTGGAGTATATGCAACAGTTATAGTGATAGGATTTGAAACATCCCAGCATCCAGGTGTATTGGCTGGATTGCTCAACACGGCGTTGATGTCTACATCATTTCTATATGCGATATGGAAAATTCTGTAGTTTCCTTCAGCAAGTGTGCTCAGATCAAAGTTGGGTCCGGTTGCATCCGTAGCCACCACACTTAAAGTTGAGCCCGGAGTCAATACCCAAAGGGAATTGTCTCCTGCTTCACCGGTAAGGACTGCGTTTCCGAAGGTTACAGGATCCAAAGTTCCCTCTTCAAAACATACCACATTGCTTCCAACTGTAGATAGTACACCACCTTCAGACAGACATGGTACGAAACAAGCACAATCATCACCGATGATACCTTCTTGACCAACGGGCTCAAAAGCGAGCGTGATGTCAATATTGGCATTCACCTGTGGACCTTCATTAAAACTTAACCGCACCAATACAGTCCAGTCTCCTGATACAGCGGTAAGTGAGCCGATATTTAATGAACCTTCTAACAGACCTGGCTGTGAAAGGGGTGACGGTTGCCACTCATCCGCGTTTCCGCCTGGAGCACCATTCGTAACATTTACACCATTCGGGTCGAAAATCTGAACACGGAATTCATTTCTCCATGAGCCTGCAAGTACTTCGCCTGCGGCAGTTATATTCAGATCATAATCTCCTACAAGTCCAGCAGGAACGGAGATGGTATAAGCCGCATTGGCTGCAAATGTATTGGGGAAACCCAATGCTTCTGTGGCAACAGTTTCACTGTATGAATCTCCGCTGCCCGAAATGATGCAAGCATCACCAAAGTTGGCGTACTCACCATCGCCCAAGTCGCAGTCGAACTGTGTACCAACACATTCGCAATTTGCGCTTACTGTAGCGTCAAAAAAGCCAGCAATTGTGCATGCATCGCCAATGTTGGCTTCGAGAGCCGGACAATCAAATGAACATGCACCTGGAGTTACAATGCGACTGTGAAACGTAGGGGGCCCTGTGGTAGTCGGACAATCGATACCAGCATGGCTGTAAAAGCGTACGCTACCGTCGAAAGTACTCGTCCACTCTACGCTCCCCTGATTTCCTGCCAAAACAGTTGTATTGTCGGAAGTTGCAACAGTCACCCAGTAGCTGCCTACTGACGAAGAGAATGTATAACTTACACCAATTTGAACGTTTACCACGCTGTATTCAAATGTCCATGAACCGGCAGCTGCAACAGGTGCGCCACCACATACAGGACTTAACGTAACAAAAAATGGACCTGTGGTACATCCTTCAAATTCCACAACAGTGCCTCCTGAACATTCGCAATTTACGTCGATTGTAGAGTCAATTGTGGTAGGATCTTCATCGTCACATGCATCACCGAAATTGGCGAAAATAAGTGG
>JBBSDD010000132.1:0-6972 GCA_038249755.1 Flavobacteriales bacterium
AATTATATCAACCAATTCGCCTATTGCCGTGGGCGGAGGAATAAAAATAAGGATTAAAATAAACCCGAATTATGTTAAATCAAGTGTTAAATCGCACAATTGATAAAATTCAATTTGGAATTAAACAACAACCATCAACAAGATCTGCCTCATCAGCAATACGAATGCCAGAGATTGAAGTGTACGATGATTGACTTTATAAATATGTATGGATAAACTGCTTAAACTGACTATTGATGTAAAATGTACACCAATCATATCTACCTTGCAAAAAATCACGTGTAGAAATATTTACTCCAAATCAAAAGAATGTTAAGCCTGGACCGACCCCTTATCTAATACCTATCTTTAATACAGGCGAGGGATTGACCCAATTCCAAATTTTAAACCTTAACCTTTTATATCATGTCTAACGAAAGAAATCAAGACAAACAACAGGATCAAAAACGCGACCAACAAAACATGCAGGATAAAGATCAGAAAATGCAAACCCAGAACAAAGATCAGAAACTGGGTGCAAAGAACGAAGATGAGCGCCAACAAAATCAGGAGCGCGATCATCAAAAATCAAGCGACAAACATCAATCACAAGATCGCAATGAACAACAAAGATCTCAAGGTGAAGATCAAAGCAAATCTCAGAACAGATAATCGATGAGGTTTAAACATTCAAGCCGTCTGATTTTCAGACGGCTTTTTTTTAAAAAAATTCCATAATTCATTAAAATACAAGCCAATGCCTAAAGATGAAAAGATTACCAATAAGAGCATGAATACGGATGTGACCAATAATAGTGGTAACAACCAGGAAAATAAAAAATCCAACAACCACGATCTCAAACAGACTGAGAAGGACAAAAGCTTGAAAAATCAGGCGAGGGATATCCATCCCCAAACGCCTTCAATGGAAAGAAATATTCAACAGCAGAAGTCCAGGGATAACATGTAAGTAGAAGTTGGCTATTTCTAAAACGCCGATTGGATTGTGGAGAAATTTCAAATCTGGTTTTGAGTTTCTGCTTAAGGTTATCCATGCGAGGAACGAATGCCAGCTCTAGTGCTTTCAATTCCGCTTCAGGCCGATATATTTCTTTTCTTATTAAAACATAAACGTTCTCTCATTAAAAAAACCGGCTTCAGGCCGGTTTTTTTATTTCTTAACTACTGATCAGAAATTATTTATCTTCTGCCGTATTGGTTACCGAGACAAATGTTGCATAACGCTCTTCTCCTAGGATATTCTTCACACTATCATGATAACGAACAGATTGCTTGGCAGCCATCTCTGCTTTTTCCTCGTCAGTTCCTGGCATCTTATCAAGTCTCCTCATATTGTCATGCTGGGTATAAACCTGTCTGTAAAGAAGGGTGTGTTCTTGCTCCGTAAGCTCAATTTCTTTGGTGATTTCCTGCATGGTAGCAGTGGCGTCATCTTGCGCTGATCTTGTTTCCTGCGAATAGGAAGAAAAACATATTCCGGTAAATAATGTGAATGTTACTAAGAGTGTTTTCATTGATTTATGGTTATGGATTGAGGGTAAATATAGAATATTTATGAATACAAATCTATATGCCAGAACTTAGTATTCCCCAGAAACTCTCAATTTATCATCTTGGGGCTGTAGGCACTGGTGCCTGCGGCACATTCGGATTTTGAGGCTGGGTTGCAGGACGGGTGGAATTCAGGATACCTGGTTCGGTGGCAGGCTCTGCCGGAAAATCTCCGGGTTGAGCAACTGGCTTGCGCGCACCGCGCAAATCTTGGGTGGGAAGATCGACTTCACCTGCATTCCATTCCATGCGGTAATCTGCTCTTCTGGAATTATAAAAGTTGTACTGATCCTCACTAAGGACTCCTCGGATTTGATTGTCATACAAGACCTGATTGCTTTCCTCAATTCGAGATCTTTCTGCCCCTGAAACGTGATTTTGAATCAATATCTGATGGTTATTATAACTATTTGTATTGAAATCATGCAGTTGCTTTGCCTGATTCTCATTGAGCTTCAGATCGTTCGTCATACGGTCTGAATAAATTCTGACCCGGTTATCAGGAACCTGAATTGCAGAATTTTGGTACATGTTGGGATTTTTGGGGGGGGCCGTTTGATTTGGGGTTACCTGACCCACAGCGTTCAACGCGAATATCGATAAAATGGATGTAAGAATTATTGTTGCTTTCATGACTTACAGTTGAGTTGTTTGGTAATGATTAAGCAAGTAGTCCCAAAGTACGTGCCGACAATTATCGGCCCAGAAGTTTAATGCGAATTGGAGCCGACAAACTCAATGAAATACGATTCACGACCAAGAGTGTGCAATCAATAAAACAAGTACTATTTTTTCTCGTGATTACCCATCTGGTTTAGAATCATATGGACTTTTCCGGATTCTTCTTTCAAATGAAGCATGTTTTCTTCAATACTACCCTGAACAGTGCGGGACACTCCATTGACAAACTCTACTTCTCCAGCACCAGGACAGGCCATCTTCGTCATGGCTCCTGTAGTGATTTCTAATTTGGCTTCATCCATTATGTATGTGCCCATAAATTGGTTGCAGCCCGTGCTTCCCGTCATTTTACCATCTTCTGCAAAATGAAGCTCAGGCAGTCCTTTAGAGTACGATTCAGGCTCTACTTCAACACCATTCATACTTTTTAACTGCCATGTAGAGGAAGTTAATTCATTATATGTCAGGCCCACTTGATTTATTTGTCGGGATGAGCAACCGAAGATAGCGATGATCAAAAACAATAAAAAGGAGTTCGATAATTTCATGGTCAAATATGTGAAAAATAAAAAAGCCGTCAAAACAAAATTGACGGCTCTCGTTCACTGAAACAACATACTATTCTTGTTTCTCTTCTCTTTGTTGATCAACCTTATTTACACGTTGTTTTGACGTTTTTTCAACAGCATCGTATTTCTGATCTTTAATCTTCAAATACTTTTGATACTGCTCGTCGGTGAGAATTGTTTTGAAATCCTGCTCTTTACCAGCCATATATTTTTTTGACATGGCTTCTTTTTCAGCATTCGTGGCATCAGCTTTCAACATTTTTTTGGTGTTTTCTGCTGCTGCATAATACTGACGGTACACTTTTGCTTTTTGATCCTCGTTCAGATCCAATGCCTTCGTCAGGCGATCGGTGTTCATTTGTGCTTCTTCTGTTACAGTTTGCTGGGTTACTTTATTGTCCTGTGCAATCACTGTAAGTGATGCTGAAGCAAAAAGCAAAGCCATAGATGCGATGATAATTCTCATAGGTTAAGGTTTTAGATTTGAAATAAAGGTAATCATTAGTTTGAAATATGCGGAGTATCCGCCATAACTTAATTGCCAACTACTGTGCCAATTCGATTAGATCGTGAAAGGAATGGCCATCATTCGAATGGTTCACTATAAAGTAACCTGATTTAGACTGGTGCATTCTGCGTCAAGAATTCCACGCGAATTAATGGGTAGTTATCCAATATTGGGGATTTTAAAGTGGGCAGTATGTAGTAATTTGGCACAAAACATGTCACAATTCCTTATACAGCCCAATTTTCTATCAGTGCAAAAACGTTCTTCGCTCCTTTCATATTTATTATTACACTCCTGTAAAATACCTCGAAAAGGGGATTGACCATCAAACTAAGAACACATACTTTCACATAAAACGCATGATGAATCATCCCGTATACAATTTGCTGAAATTAATGCCAGAATCCACCGCAGTACTTTACCGCTATGAATCGGCGAATCTCGTAAAGCACGGAGGAGCGGTTTGTCATTTTGCGAAAGCAAAGCTCGTTCAGGAGCTTACCTTTTCTCTGGCTGACATTCACCACGCCAGTGCGTCGCTCTTCATGGATTTTCACATTGATGTTATAGTGGATTATCTAATGCGCTCGCATACCTACTATTTGAACAAGGCGCTTCCCGAAATTGGACAAACACTCAATGAGGTCATGCGCAATTACCCGGACCAAAACTGGTTGGGACGATATGCCCTGCCCTTATACAATAAATTCGTGTCAGATTCGGAAGCGCATTTTTTGTTTGAGGAGCAATATCTTTTTCCGTATGCTTTAACCCTCAATGCAAATCGCAAAAGCGAGCTACGAAATTTTAAAGGTTTTAGCGCAGATGTTTTTGAAGAGGTACATCCACATTGCGACACCGACCTGCCAAAAGTCATTTCCTTGCTAGAACTTCGTAAAGCAGAGTTTAAGGATGGTATGGCCTACCGTATTTTGATCAAACGACTTCACTCTCTCGAACTTGACATGCGTCTCCATACACTTATTGAAGATGAAGTGCTGATAATAAAATTAAAAAAACTTGAAATGAACTTGTGAGTAGTTAAAGTTCAGTTCTGGGCAAAATGAAAGTAAAAACCCCCTAAAAACCATGACGGCTTTTGGGGGTTTCCATTTATTTTTATTCCACGGCTACCAATTAAATTCTTGGATCTCTACTCTCCGGGTTCGAATACATTTCTTCCTTTTCGAGCAATTGATCAAGTTGGTGCGCGCCCAAGGCTCCACCAGCCATGGCTGCAACGATTCCCAATAACAGCGCAAAGAAAGCAGCAATCATAAACTGACCTGCTTTATCAGTTGCTTCCTCCAGAAAATGTCGAACCTGATTTTCAGCTTCACGGATGTATTCGCGGGCCTGATCGATGGCCTCGTTAATATCCTGCTCCCATCGGGCAATTGTTTGCTCGATTTCGGCTTCGGTCATTTCCGAATTTTCAGCCAAATAAGTCTTCAACCCTTCCTTATCAATAATCTGATCATTTCCAGTGCGAATATCTAAATTCCCTTCCGCATCTCGTTCTATTTTGATCTCACTCAAATAGTCCTGTATATCCATTGACTTAATGACTCCCTTCGGCGTAATGCTTCCGTCGTTCATGATACTTTGAACGTTGTCAACTGAACCTTCGGGCAAAATATTGAGTTGTTCGGCTCTTTTCAAAAATTGTACTACCTCAGTTTATGCTTTATCCAGGTTTAACTTTTCGGAATCAGAACCATCGTTACCCTGGTTCATATCGACCTGGAAATTTTCCTGTCCCATTCCGGCCAGGTTCTGAGCTGCTCCGGCAATACCATTCACGACACTTCCAAAGGCGGCAGATAAAAGGTAAAGTGACAGAAGCGCATACAAGCACCATCAAATTGTTCCGTGCAGTGCGCCATCAATCAGGTTGACAAAGCCAGCCATTCGTCCGGCCACAAGACCTCCAACGAAGAGCGCTATCAGATTGGATACCAGCCACCAGATTGTTGTTCCTACGCCCAAACCCTCCATTGTATCAGGTTCGGTGCCTGGATTCACGGATGTAAGTCCGATTCCAGCACCCAGGAGATTGAGCAAAAATATGGCAGCCAGAGATACAACTGTACCTGCGAAAATTGCTCCCCACGAAACGTTTCGAAGCCTTTGTCCCCAGATTTTAAAAATCAGTTCATTATTTGTTTTTATAATACTTCATTTAGGTTGATTTGACTGGTGAACTCAAAAAATGAACCCAAAGGTTTTAGGAGGTCATTTCAGAAAATATTGACGAAATAATTATACGATCCAACACGGGTTTCATAACTCCAAAACACAACTGTAGCGAACCTTAGAGGAAAAGTCAATGACCTTAAAAAATCAAAAGAAGCTTGGCAGGCAATTGGGGTATAAATTAAATTTTCAGGGGGAAATATGGACAGGTCAGATATAACTAATCAGTTTTCAAGTAGTTTCAGAAATTCAAAAAAATTATATGAAATAGCACGCTCTCCAGATAAGCTTCGTAATAATCTGGCAATCCCGCTAGCATATCAGAAAATTCGCCATTGGCTTCCTGATATTTTGTCTACTTTTATAGGAGAGTTCGCGCCATGTCTTGCTTCCACAAAATCAGGATTAATTTGTATAGCTGCCGAAAAATCAGCCGTAGCCCTTTGAGATTTTTCAAATGTCACAGGTACCATACCGCAGCAAAAATAGACTACCCCAATGTCGTTTTTATCAGAGATAGCTGAAGAAAATTCTTTGAGCGCTGAGTCGAAATCTCACCGCTCCATTTTTTCATTGCCGGTAGCAATAAAATCTTTCCCTGCGCATTTGGGTGAAAAACAGATATTAATAAAATCATTAAGCGGGTATCAATGCTCAGTGAATCGAACCTTTTTCTTTTTTAACATATGCACTATTATTTAAATGTCATGCCCGCGACCTAAAAGATAGATTGCGCTGCATCGAGGTAAAATTTTGGAGAAAAATTAAGCCGCTGGAGGTACTATATTTTAAATTCGATCTGAGATATGCTATAATTTCTGCATCAAACCCTCCGCATGAAGAAATTAAATGTATGAAGGATTTAAATGAATTGGGAAATATATCCACGAAATGTTGAAATTATTACACCCGAATTCAAACCTCATTTATTTTTGCAGAGCGATAGAGGCTGGCATGAATTTTCCCTGTTATTGAAAAAAAATAATAAATGGAGACAAAGGAAATGTTGGACACCGTCGTCGGGAAACTTGAAGGGTGGTTGAGAACGGCTATCGCTTTGCTACCAAATTTGGCTTTGGCTATTCTCTGCATAGTAATAACCTATTTTGCGGCCAAATTCATAAACAAATATTCCAAAAAATATCTGATTAAATGGCATACCAATCCAACGATTGCCGGATTTTTGGCAAGAATTTTTTTCACTTTGGTATTTTTCCTGGGTATTACGCTCGCTCTCTCAGTGCTGGATTTAGACCGCACTGTTGCCTCTATGCTTGCGGGATTGGGAATTATTGGACTAGCGCTAGGATTCGCATTTCAGAATACTGCGGCCAATCTGATGTGTGGCATCTACATCACATTTAACCATCCATTTCGCGTTGGAGATGTAATAAAATCAAAATCAGGGCATGATGGGAAAGTGATTGATATTAATTTGCGGGTTACAAAGATCAAAACCTGGGATGG
>JBBSDD010000133.1:0-6920 GCA_038249755.1 Flavobacteriales bacterium
CTTTCCAAAAACATTCCTAATGAATGGCTAATGTCGCGTTGATGTATTAAATCTGCACATCTTATTCCCTTCTTCATAATAGAGGCATTGTCACTGATAACGTAGAGTGGATCATGTCCAACTTTTTCAGATGCGGTTTTTAGCTGTGCTCCCACAGATTCTCCGTTCCAACTATTTGCTACGGCTATATCAAGAATACTTACGTCATTAGAATTGAGCGGCCGTCCCTTGTGTTCTGCCGGAACGCCGAGTGTGAGTAGCAATTTCTCACTTCCTATCATCATAATTTCATCAACGATCTGTGCATATTTAGTGTCTTGCAATGAATCTCCAGATGTTTCATAAATTTTCAATCCGCATTTTTTAACCCAATTCTCAATTGTATTGTGACAAGGGATTTTACCCAGGATTCCATCAAAAACATCGTTCATAACATCTAGTATTTTAACAACCTGACGGAATCCGCAATTAGTACGGGTATATAGAGTAGTGCTTAATCGGACCACAAATTCAGAATATTCATATCTTGCGATAGGTTCGAAAGTGATTGTTCTTACTTTTTGCTTAAGGGTATTTTTAGAACGTCGTTTTTTTTTAATTCCTTTTTTAATCGGTCGGTTTGGCATTTTGACTTCTCCAGTTTTTGAGATATTTTTTTATTTTCCTTTTTCAACTTCGAAAGCTCACTTTTTAAGCCAGCAGTTTTACCATCAATATTGGTCTTTTTCATAATTCTATTTTTATGTAAGAATGACTTTAAATATAATGATAATCAATATAATAAACAAGATTTTTAGTGCAAAAAACACATAAATATTTAGTTATTAAAAACGCTTAAAACATTCAAATTAAGCTCAAAAATATACTTGTTTTTGGAACGAGAGATTGGACACCCTAAGCAACAGGGCGGTGCCAAACATCCAAACTGCCAATATGGGAAATTCGATGTAAATCAAAAACATGGTCAGAACGCACAGCAGCAAACTGGTAATTCCGAAAATCTGCATGTAGCGCGTGAGGTTGAGGCGGAGACGTAGGTTCCTGATCTGCTCAATGAGGTTGTCGTCTTTTTGCTCCTGGTAGTTGGCGTGCAGATTGCGGATCACGGCGGCATAAGCCAGAAATTGGCAAGCGAATGCGTAGCCCTTGTCTTCATATAAATTTATTCTTTATTGTCCTTTTTTATATCCCTAAGGATATCCTTTTCAGCCCGATCAATACTTCGTTGAACTTTTTTCACATCCTCGGCCGGAGGCAGGTTTTCGGGCTCAACGCCTCTTTTTAGTAAAATACCTCTTACTTCTGAATTATTGTCAATATGCTCTTTTGTTATTTGATGGTCGCCGGACAATTCCTTCTCTACTACATTATGACTGGTAAGTTCAGTTGCGAAATCCTTTGCTTTTATGAGTAAGGTGGGCAGAAAATCTGCAAGAGGTCTCCCACTCGGCACTCCCAGCTTGCTTTTCATAAATTGGGTCGTTCTACCACCAAACAAGGCCTTATCTCCCTCCGATCAAATTAAGGCAAAACTCCTGTTATTCACACCCCTTTCGTAAATAATTCCAGATAATTTCTTTTCTGATTTGGAGAGTTTCTCTCTTGCATTCACCCTATCAATATCAAGCAGTCTTTGCTCAATTAATTCTTGTTTGCGCGTTTGAACCGCAAAATATGTTTGTGCAAAAGCGACTTCCGGTTTTGCGGGATCGCCATTCTGGGCAACCAAATAACAAGCGTATCTTGTAAGTGCAATATCCTCAATAGGTCTTTCTGTTCCGCTTCCAATTTTGACCATTTTGGTGATACCAACAAAATGGTCTTGGATTGACTCCCCCGAATTATCACACGCTTTGGAAGCCTTGTGAACGGTATTTAAGAAGTTACGCCAATCTTTGTATCCCAAAATCACTTGCATTTCTCTTGCACTCCAGCATTCAAGCCCTTCTAAATCATAACAAGCCTCTTCAAATTTATCAAATAACTCAGCTATCAATTCCTTTTTCATGGTGCCATTAATCTTATCAAATGATTGTCAAATTATCATTTCAATTCACCGTTGCGACATCTTCAAAATAAGCCCATGCCGACATATACTTCCCATACCAAATATAGGAGAAATTTAATTTAAAGCTTGGCGCCCTGCCTGGATGTAGCACGCTGCATAAGGCCTGAAGATCAGTTAGGAACGCCCCTAACCTTATGTCCGCCAACTATGTGTATATTGCTGCTTTCTTGTGGAATAGTAAACCACGCCATCGACGACCCGCTGCTCCTTCACCGCTTCCCCAAATGCGACTCAATATCCCTCAAATGCAAACTCAAAGCGCGGATCGAAATTTGAATTTCCCAAATAAGGAACGCCAGGGAGAGAATGAGCAGCAGCAGGGCGGTGCCAAACATCCAAACGGCCAGTATGGGAAATTCGATGTAAATCAAAAACATGGTCAGAACGCACAGCAGCAAACTGGTAATTCCGAAAATCTGCATGTAGCGCGTCAGGTTGAGGCGGAGACGCAGGTTCCTGATCTGCTCAATGAGGTTGTCGTCTTTTTGCTCCTGGTACTTGGCGTGCAGATTGCGGATCACGGCGGCGTACGCCAAAAAGCGGTTGGTGTAGGCCAACATGATCAGGGAGATGGCGGAGAATAAGAGGGCGGGGGTGGTGAGGGTGAGTTGTTGCATAAGTTGAAAAACTTGGGGGAATTGACAAACGCTAAGCAGCATGCTTTACACAGCAGCATTAAGCGGCTTCAAAGATCGATAATTTTGAGAGAAGATGTTTGAAACCGCAAGCGGGATGTTTTTTTAGCCACGAGTTGCCACGAGTTGCCACGAGTTGCTACGAATTCCATTGCGTGGTAGAGACGCTGGGGCTGCGTAATGAGTTGGTAGATACCCTTTTTTTATTCGTGTTCATTCGTGACATTCGTGGCTGACCTTTTTGGCCACTCGTGGCCCTTTTTTTAAGCCTCGAGTGGCTTGTTTTTTTTAGCCACGCCTGCCTGCTGGCCAGGCAGGAATGTCACGAATGCACACGAATGGCCGCAAGCGGCTTTTAAGTGCCACACTTTTTTTATTCGTGTTCATTCGTGCTATTCGTGGCTGACTTTTTTTTGTCATCAGTGGTTTGTTTTTAAGCCGCAAGCGGCTTGTTCTTTTAGCCACGAATGTCACGAATGCACACGAATGGCCGCAAGCGGCATTAACTGCCACCCTTTTTTTATTCGTGTTCATTCGTGCTATTCGTGGCCGACTTTTTTTTGCCACCAGTGGTTTGTTTTTAAGCCGCAAGCGGCATGTTTTTTTGCCACGAATGCCACGAATGCCACGAATGCCACGAGTTGCCACGAATACCATTGCGTGCTAGAGACGCTGGGGCTGCGTAATGAGTTGGTAGATACCCTTTTTTTATTCGTATGCATTCGTAACATTCGTGGCTGACCTTTTTGGCCACTCGTGGCCCTTTTTTTAAGCCGCAAGCGGCTTGTTCTTTTAGCCACGAATGGCACGAATGTCACGAATGCACACGAATAGCCGCAAGCGGCTTTAACTGCCACACTTTTTTTATTCGTGTCTGTTCGTGCTATTCGTGGCTGACTTTTTTGGTCACCCGTGTGAAGTTTATGGACTTCGGAATATCAATCGATAAATAAAAACCGGGAAATGAATATTTCAATTCCCGGCTAAATGATCGTAGATGAAAGGACTTACCTTTTATGATTGGAGTCTGTAAATTCCTCACGGTTGTAAAATCCTTCATCTTTCAATTGAACTTCATCAACCGTTTTTTCCGGGAAATAGTGTCGAAGGACAGTTACCTCATATGATCGGTCCACTTGCGCGTTTTTTCCGATTCTTTTTGTTCTGGAAAATGTATTGTGGTTGATTACATCGGAGATTACTTTTTCATTTTCTTCATCCAATTTTGCCATTCCTATTGGAATGATCAGATGATTTTCTCCTTCTTTATTCACAAATTCATGCACCCCGTCACTGACAGGTTTATTATAAACTTCGTGGCCTTCATCGATCAGGGATTTGTCTACCTCCACATCCAGGTATACCACCCTTTTGGTTTCTTTGTTTGCCAACAAACGATCGACTGTTCCTATCGTACGGTTATCGGCATCTATTACTTTCCAACCTCTGACATCGCTGTCATCAGAGGCTACTTTATAGTTGGACAGCTCATCCAGGTAATAAAGATTTTTGTTGTTTTCTGACATAATTTTAAATTTCTGGTGCGTTAGTATTCATTTTCTCGAGCAAATCTGCTGACTCTCTGAAGAAGTTTTTGACATCTTCTTTTTGGTCCAGTGTAAGCACATCCATTTCAATGGCAGTTACCGCGCTATTCACTTCACCGGCTTCACTTGTCAAATCCGGAAAAGCATTCTGTTGAATATTCTGTAATGCCTGGGCCAAAATATTCGCAGATTCTCTGATAGAATTGGCGTGCGTGGTTTCGAACGGATCTGTACTAATCTTTTCTGCATTGGTTTTTACCACTTCCATTTGTGTTCGGATGTCGTAACCGGTTTCGTCTGCCATTGCCTGAGTAGCATTCGTTAATTTCAAAAGAGCTTCATTCGTAAACTCATGATCGAGCCCCATCTGGTCGGGGTCCTCCTTTATGAAACTTACAAAAGCCGTTACGGTTGAATTATTCAGAGCTTCCTGGCGTGTATCAGCAGGTTGTTCGGTGGTTTCTTCCGTTATTTCTTCTGTTGTGTCCACATCATCATTCAGGGCAAACACGTAAATCAGGATACCAATAACGGCTAAGATTACAAGTACCCAAGGCCATACTGGCATTTTCTTTTCTATTTTTATTTCAGCCATAATCAATTCTTTTTAGGTTTTACAATCCACATGGAATCAAAAATTACTCCGTTTGGCCTTGATGAAGATTACATGGTGGAAATCTTCTGCCAATGGTCTTATAACCAAAATAAAACTGTGGCTCAGCCAAATTGATAATATTATTCCAGTAGCGGGACTGACCCAACTTGTGTAAGGCTTTCCTCAATTTAAAAACCCCTGAGACAGCTCAGACCCTGAACGGTTGAAAGCCACACGGGGAGGCTCGAGAACCTGTTTGATGACATGCTTGATTCACAGATCGCTCCAATTGTGAAATAAATCAGCGATAAAACCCGAGATAAATATGTGATAAACCGTACCGCGTTCACCATCTCGCCACAATGAAATCATCATTAAACTCCCATACTTCTTTATTCAGTTGATGGCAGCAAAATTTGCACCCCCCTGTCAAATGAAAACACACATATTCAGCTTTAGATAATTCGCCAAAAACCAGCCCCCTCAATCCACCTCCTTAAACCTATTATCCCCGCACATGCGCACAATCTTCGGGGTGAAAGTTCCGAGGATGTCCACGAGATCTTTTTGGGCTTCCATGACGGTATGGATGTTTTTGTAAGCCATCGGCGCTTCATCAATACCGGAGCCAATGACATGCACGCCGGCCTCTTTTAAATGGTTGGCGACAAAGGCCGCGTCCAGGGTTTGTTTGGCTTTGGTGCGCGACATGGCCCGCCCTGCTCCATGCGCCGCAGAGTTTAGCGAAAGCGGATTGCCTTTGCCCCGCACGATGTAACCGGGATCGGTCATGGAACCGGGGATAATTCCCAAGACGCCTTTTCCCGCTGGGGTAGCACCTTTTCGGTGAACGATCCATTCATTGCCCTCCCAATCCATTTCCTTCCAGGCAAAATTGTGGTGATTTTCTACCATGACAATGGGAGTGGTGCGCAAACCTACCGCCATCCTTTCGTGGATCTGATGGTGACAAGCAGAGGCATAATCTCCGGCCAGATTCATGGCCAGCCAGTACTCCTGACCTTCTTGTGTATTCAAATCCAGCCAGGCCAGATGTTTTGCTTCAGCAGGAAGTTTGCATTGAGCCATGGCCAGTTTTGTATAATGACTGGCTATGGTAGCTCCGAGGCCACGGGAACCGGAGTGCGACAAAAGTGCGAAGTAACGACCAGGCATCACACCAAGGGTGGCGTCTTCCCGGGTGATTTCAACCATACCAAATTCCACGAAGTGATTTCCCCCACCGGACGAACCTATTTGCCTGGCTGCTTTTTGCTGCAAATCCTTCAGCAAGGGAATTTCTGAAAAAAGAGACGTCTCGAGAATATGATGGTCTTTCTGGTATTTCGGTTTGAACGATTCTCGACCAAATACAGTATTTCGCAGCAGCATTTTCTGCAAATCCACTCTTCGCGACTGGAGATCTGAAAGGGGCAGATCGTAGAGGGTCAAGCACATTCTGCATCCAATATCAACTCCTACGGCGTATGGGATTACCGAATTTTCAGTCGCTAAAACACCACCAATTGGCAAACCATACCCCGGGTGGGCGTCGGGCATTAAGGCACCCGCGCGCGCCACAGGCAATTTCATCGCCGTATCAATTTGATTCAGCGCACCTGGCTCAATGCCGTCACGTCCATAAACCTTGTAAGGCAAGGGATGGTCCAGGAGAGGTGTCTCCAGGATTTGTGGGTTGATTAAAGCTTTTGCCAATGCACCCCAGGTGTCATCCTCCAAATACGTTTCGGGAGCCGATGCCACCCGATTAACAAAGCTCATAATGGATTCCTTTGTGGCTCCGGATTTTATCGCTCCTCCGGCTATTTCCAGGGCAATGGCCATGCACTTGGTTTCAGGAATACCTGCATTCAAAAGTTCTGTTGCTGTTATGGTTGTTTTCATTTTAATTTTCTTTTTTGGGCGGGGAACGCCCCATTGCGCACCCCGCTGCCTGTGTTTATTTTACGGAGAAAATGTCTTTCAATTGGGTCAACACATGCCCGTTTCCGGAAACGGTGATATCACCTATTTTTTCAGCAATTTTCTCCACGTATTCCATCTCTTTCAGTTTC
>JBBSDD010000134.1:0-6920 GCA_038249755.1 Flavobacteriales bacterium
GAACTGACTTCGCCAGCCATTGCAGTCGAAAATATGGGATCCCAATCGAGCGAGTTCCAGACGGAAAAAGTAAGTGTGGATGGCTCGCTCACGTCGTTGCAGTATCCGGGATTGGAATTTTCGTATGCGAGTCCGACGTGGGCTGAACTGTCTCCCGAAATTCTCTCGACGCTCCAATAATCGCATCCCCCGATAATATTGTTGTTGAAGGTCAGGGTGTCTCGGATATTTTCGGCGAAATACTGAGCTTCGATTGTGATTGAGCCCGTATGACCAAATATGCGCACTGGCTGATACAGCGGCAAGGTGTCGCCTTTTTCATCACCGACGGGGAAAGTGAAATTCGTATTACCGATTTTTTGTACGGGACCGTCAACAAAACCACCGTTGGATGCACCCGTTGTGGTCGAACCGACCTCAAATATAACCGTTTGAGCTTCCGCAAAAAGAATTGATCCATCAAAATCCAGATTTTCTCTGATGTACAAATCTCCATCTTCGAGGGTGAGCCCCCCGGTATTTTCCAGCTCCATTCCCGGAAGTGAAACTGCTCCGGCGGTATTTGAGAGGGTGACCGGCGACGTACCGGAAAAAACAAAAGTTCCATCTCCTGGAAAATCTGCAGCACCGGAATAGTCGAGGTTGGCGTTGTTCAGAACGATGAAGGTGCCGGATGTGGAGTAAAAGTCAGTAGAAATGGAAAGATATCCAGTCTGGCTAGTAGCCATGGTGCTGACTGTACAAAACAACCAGAAGATGCAAAATTTAATATGGAATATCCGTGAATCCATTTTTATAAGATTGGGTGTTACCACATTCACTATTACTCCGGTTTTTCTGTCGCTGAAGGCGATTGCTCCTGCTCAATCGTATTGATCATGGCTTCGGTTGTGGTCCCTGTTTGTTTTTTCATTTCCCGAACGTTCTCATTTTTCTCCTTTGGCATCGTTACATTTTGACGATCATCACGGTGGTATTCCGGGAAACGCAGATTTTCTTTGCCTTTCCAGATGCCGTAAATAGAAAACTGCACCGTCCCATTGCTCGCACCGCCCATGTCTTCCACGATGAAAGTCTTGGCATCCTGGTTGCGCGAAATGCGTATGGAGCCCAATGTATTTTCACCGGCTTGAACAAATACTTTAAAAGGCGTTGCCTCCGAAATGCAATCGACAAAAATGGGATCCAGCGGCACTTCGGCTACTCCATTAACCAAAGTGACTTCTCCTATATCAAAAAACCAATTTTCCGGGGACTCAGGCGCAAAAAGAATTCGTTCGCCTTGAGAAGTTTGCATGGTGGTGGATACGGAACCACCTCCCGTCCCAATGATTTTGTAATGATTTCCTCCTATTCTGGCACCAACATGTACTATCTGAGCCGTTGAGCCCTGACTATTATAATTTCCAATAAAGGCCGCACGGTCAGTAGTATTAGGGGTTGTAAAGGTTGCATTTCCATGCACCCCCCATTGTCGGCCAGTAAAACTTCCGCCGCCGCCCTGAGTAGGCGAAGATGTTGCCAAATCGTTTCCGCCACCAATCACGCCCCATGCGTTCGTGCTGTTTCCATAAGAAATGCTTCCAACTCCAATTCCATTTAGAGCAGCCCCACTGCCGCCAGGCAAAGAATATACAAGAGAATTATTCCCGACAGCCAGCAGTCCTGTACCTGAAGTATGAATATTCACTGCAAAAGAACCTATCCCGGTGGCAGTGTTCGAAAGACCATAGACACCCGATCCCGTACCTGTGGATTGGCCAAAAACGGCATCTCCATTCACAGCACCTGCACCAATTGCATCGTCTGTGCCGCCCGCAAAAGCATTAAAAACAACTCCCGTAAAAAAATTGGTATTGTTCACAGCTATTTGTCCACCGGAAAAAAATCGCATTCGCTCCAAGCTATTGGTGGAAAAAGCCATAGAATTGGTTGCAGGTGAAAACATTCCAGTACCTGTGCTCCCCGTCCATGAATATGTTGGCACCGCAGCCGAACCTCCACCTTCTCCGCGGATACTTCCACCCGAAGGTGTCACTGGTATTGCAAACCTGTTGGCATTATTTGTCCTAATTCTTAAAGGTTGCGTATCAGTAGTCCCAATGAAATCGAAAGTCGCATCGGTGCCTTCGTTTCCAGTGGTATTCCAACCAGATTCTCTCGTTGATAAAGAAATCCAATTGCTTCCATCATAAAAATAAAATCCGTTTTCAAGATTCGTCTGATATACAAGAAGCCCGGCCACCGGTAAAGCAATGGCAGCGCGTTGCAAGTCCGTCATCCGCGGAATCAACATCCCTTTGGTCGTGGACACCACATCCAGCATGGCGGAATTATCAGGCGCTGCGCCCGTGGTATTAATCCCGACATTTTGCGAAAGCACGGGAAGAAGTAAAGAGAAAAACAGGACGGTGGTTAAGGATACGTTTTTCATGGGGTAGGATATAGCAATCTAAAATAGGTATTAAAACAATATTATCCAAATGTGAAGAAATGATGGGTTTACATTTGTTGTGTAAACCTGATCTATTACAACTGTCTAACCTTGAGGCAGATGAATTTTAAATTTTCAGTGGAAGTGCTGGTGACACTTAAATAATAAATGGTGTAGAAATGTAAAATCGATTGAAAAGATGTCTTTTTTTAACAAAACCTATAGAAAATTTTCTTATTAACTTCTCTTTTTCTGAAAAGGTCGCAGGAGATAAACGCCGAGTGAGAGGTTTAGATGAATAACCGCATGGTCTTCCATGTTTTCCAGAATGTCACGAAAAAGGCGCCGGCCTGTGAGGTCGTAAATTTCCACAGTCAGGTAGCGCGACATGGCACGGTAGCCGCGTTCCAAACCCAGGTCGTCGCGGAAATCATAGAGGGGTCAAAACCAGAAGTTCCACCGATTTGACGGGCTACGACATGGCTGAAAGTAAAGGTGCCGTCGCAGTCCGTTTGGCGAAAGCGGCAAAAAGAAACCCGGAATCCGGTACGTCACGGTTAAAGCCATCGTCTTGGGTGGTGATGCTGTTTCACAAAAAGCCGGAAATCAATATGATTATCAATAGAAGAAAAAAAATCCAAATTATCCAATACGGCTTGCGCTGCAAGGGATCACGCCCCCAAAACAAGACCGTGAGCCGCATCATGAGCGGCCTGTTTTTTGCCAAAATATTGTAGCCTTGGTCACTGATCCATCTGAAAATGACCGAATCACAATACCAGCGATGCCAATGCCGGCGTGGTTTTTCGAAATGAGCCATGCCCATGTAGGCGGAATCCGGCCCTCTGTAAATGATTCCATCCACAGATATAAACCGTGATGCTTTTTTAAACTCCTTGTTTGGAATATCTGGAAACTGTGAAGCAGCATGCTGATAGCTAGCGTACTGCACATCTGATGTCTTGCTTTTCCACACGGTGATCCAATATTTACAAAATCCGCAGGCGCCATCCCAGATAAGGATAGGAACTTGCGGAGGATATTTTGTTTTTGGAATTTTGGAGAACATGATTCACCAAAATAAACAGCGTGTCTGAACTCCTTGTTCAAGTCAATATTAAATGGACATTTTCCGACAGATACGAACGTTCATTTCACCGGTCAGCTTTCCTGCCGGCCGAACAGGCGGGCGCCAAATGGGAATTTTATCAGACATTTTTCCTCTATTCGTCTTACATTCACCACTTTTTTATTCAATTCTCCTGGAATATTTAATCGCACATATTCGGACTTTTACGGAAGTGTGCCTGATAAAAATCCCGAATTGTCACGCACACATGACATGGCCGGTGTAAGCCGATCAATCGTGGCAATCGCCATCCTTCATAACCTCGCCGTCCTCGTCGGAGTCATTATCGCAGCACTGGTTTTTGCCTGGGACAATGCAAAGCGTATCCGCGCGCGCAAATCTTTGGATGCCAACGGAGTGAAACATTACGAAATCTACGGACCTCTGTTTTTCGGTTCGGTTGCGGCTTTCAACGTAAAGTTTGATGTGCTCAACGATCCCGACCAGGTTATCATCGACTTTGAGGAGAGCCGCGTGGTCGATATGTCGGCCATTGAGGCGCTGAACAAGATCACCGAGCGCTACCTAAAAGTTGTAAAAAAGGTGCATTTTAAGCATCTGAGCCGTGATTGCCAGCAGCTTTTGCAAAATACGGATAAGATCATTGAAATCAACGTGCTCGAAGATCCAAGTTATAAAGTGGCTGTCGACCGTTTTTGATTTTTTCATATCCCGGTTTCCCGGAAAATGGAGGCCAGGTTGCTGGATAGTCTTAAATTTCAGGAAGTTTTCACTTACGTTAAATAAGCGTAAAAGCCTTTTGCCAATATTCTTCTGGTCAAATTACTTCAATTAATTGATTTTGAATATGTTTCAGTTCCGATCTTGTCGGTTGTGAATTGATTTTGATCTCATTTTGCCCTTCCGTTGGTCCAGAGAGATTCACGAATTCCGCAAAAAAATCTACAAATTCACCAGATGAAAAAGCAAAAGGGACATTTTGACGCGATCATCATAGGATCGGGTCAGGCCGGAAATCCGCTTGCGCAGGCCCTTGCGGCAAAAGGCAAAAGCGTGGCGATGATCGAAAAAAGCCATCTGGGCGGTACCTGTGTGAATACCGGTTGCACGCCTACCAAGGCATATGTCGCATCTGCGCGGGCTGCCTGGGTGGCGCGGAATGCAAGTCGCCTGGGGGTGCACCTTTCGGGAAAAGTAACTGTAAACATGAAGGAGGTAAAGACGCGGAAAGACAAGCTGATCATGGCTTCGCGCAACAGCATAGAAGGCGCATTTGATGACAATCCCCGCATCACCCTCATTCGCGGAAGCGCAAAATTCACAGGTCCGAAAAGCATCGAAGTGAATGGGGAAACATGCAGCGCCGATCAGATTTTTATCAATGTTGGGGCCAGGCCGCGCATTCCGAAAGGCTTTGAGACCGTGAAATTTTATACCAATGCCTCCATCCTCGAATTGGAAGAAATTCCAGAACGACTCATCATTGTTGGCGGAAGCTATATCGGACTGGAATTTGCCCAGATTTTTAGCCGTTTTGGAAGTCACGTAACGGTTGTGGAGATGAAGCCCCGACTCATAGACAGGGAGGATAAAACGACATCTGAGCAAATACAGGAAATCCTGAAAGCGGAAGATATTGTGCTGGAGCTGAATGCCACATGTATTTCCGGGAAACCTTTCGGCGATGGGGTGGAAGTCGATCTGGATTGCGGTGGTCATGCGCGCAGCATTCGCGGAAGCCACCTGCTTGTGGCCACAGGTCGGCAGAGCAACGCCGATCTTCTCGGGCTGCATATGGCAGGAGTGAAAACTGACGAGCACGCTTACATCACCGTAGATGAGCACTTGCAGACGAATGTAGATGGTGTTTTTGCGCTCGGCGACTGCAACGGAAAGGGCACTTTCACGCATACCGCCTACAATGATTTTGAAATCGTGGGTGAGAATCTGCTGGAAGGTAAATCCCGAAAACTCAGTGACCGCGTGTTGAATTATGCGCTGTATATCGATCCCCCGATGGGCAGGGCAGGGCTGAGCCGCGATCAGGCGCTGGAGGCGGGACATTCCATTTTGTATGCCCGTATGGAAATGGCTGAGATTGCGCGGGCCAAAGAAAAATCAGAAACTTTCGGTTTTATGGAAGTGGTGGTGGACGCGAAAACCGAAAAAATTCTGGGCGCCACCGTGCTCGGTACGGGTGGCGATGAGATAATTGGCGTTTTTCTCACGGCCATGTATGCAGGAATTTCATACACCGTGCTCAGAGACAGCGTACAAACCCATCCCACTGTCGTGGAACTCATTCCGAGCATGCTCAAAAAACTGAAGCTTTTGAACCCCAAATCCTAAAATCCCATGAATCCGAAATCCATTTCGATCATCAATTTTGTCGTTGTCCTCGCCGTTATTTTCTGTAATTATTATTTCAATGCGATTGGAATCAATGGCAATACCGTCGGCTCTCTGAGCGACCAATACGACAATCTTTTCACCCCGGCGGGATATGCATTTGCCATTTTGGGGCTCATTTTTTTGTCCATTTTGGTGCAAGCCATCTTCTTTCTCATCAGGGCCTTTCGGCCGGAAAAAGATCAAACCTTCATCCAACAAATCGGTCTTCGAATGGCTTTTGCCAATGTGCTCAACATTGCCTGGTTATTTGTATGGCTGAATGAGCTGACAGGAGTTTCGGTCGTGATCATGCTCGCTTTTTTGATCACCTTAACTGCCATTATTTTGCGGCTGAACATGGAGCGTTGGGATGCACCGCTCAAAGTCCTTGCCTTTGTCTGGTGGCCAATTTGCCTTTACAGCGGTTGGATTTCTGTGGCAACGATCGCCAATATTTCGGCCTATTTGGCCAAAACAGGATTTACCGGTGGCCCCTTTTCCGAAGTGTCATGGGCGACCATCATGATTGTGGTGGCCACCCTGCTCGCCCTTTTTATGATCTATACGCGAAACATGCGGGAATTTGGCGCGGTGGTCGTCTGGGCGCTGGTGGCCATTGCGGTGCGACATTGGGGCGATATACCCTTGTTGCAATATGCGGCGCTCGCGGGTTCGGCAATTATTTTGGTCGCTTCGATGGTGCATGCTTCCAGGTATAAGGCGACGCTGCCACACAAGAAGTTGCGGCAATATTTAGCTGATAAGACCTGATTTCTGCGCAAATAAAAGTCTCACTGCAAATTGACTCTCTGATTATTGGGATTGATTATTGAACTTTGCGGGCTATGGAAAATAAAGAATGGAAAATATCGGAGGTCGAAAGTCAGTCGGGAAAAATTGCAATTGTAACCGGGTCGAATACCGGACTTGGCTTTGAAACCGCCAAGGCTTTAGCAAAGAAGGGCATTGAGGTATGGATGGCTTGTCGGGACGAGGAGAAAGCCA
>JBBSDD010000135.1:0-6854 GCA_038249755.1 Flavobacteriales bacterium
GGCGCTTGTCTTCTTTTGCCTTTTGCTCCAGCTGCTCCAATTCCAGGGTTTTTTTCTTTTTCAGTTCATCCTGCCGCGTTTGCTCATAAGCACTTTTTTGGATTTCATCTTTGTGCTCACGAATCTTTGGTTTGAAGCGTTTTTTCAGCTTGTCGAGGTTTTCCTGAAAATTGATATCCAATTGCTCTGTTTCCTTTCTTAATTGTTTCCCTTCTTCCTCCAGCCTTTTCTTTTCAAGCCCGTATTGCTCCAGGCTCATCGCCGCACCATCGAGATGTTGCAGGTTGAGGTGCAGGCCATAGAAAAGTTTTGCGGCGTCTTGTTGCAATTCCGGTTGCAGGTTGGTATCGAAGAGCAAGTCTTCCCGGGCCACCTTCCCGATCGTTTCCTGCCAGTCGGGGTAGTGTTGCTCAAGGTATCCGTACAAAGCATCCTGGTGGTTGCGCAATTTTTCATTTACAGCGGTGAGCGCGCGTTCATTTTCAGCCGATCGGGCATCCATCTGAGCCCTTTTGGAATCCTTGTCGGCGGCCAGTTTTTCTTCTTCTCTTTCCCAGTCTTTTTTGAGTTGATCGATTTTTCCATGCGCCACCACTTGTACGGTAGCCGACTCCTTTGCAGCGCTATCCGCTTTTTGTATGGCATCTTTCAATGCTTCAATAGCCGCACCGTGCCAATTCCGCTCTGCTATTTGGCTCCGCTCTTCGCGCAGTTTGGTTTCAACTTCCAAATGCTGCCGGGCTGTTTTGTCCAATTCGGTGGCTTTGTCTTCAAAAACAGCTGCAAAAATTTCGATTTCTTCTTCTCTGGCCGTTTGCAAATTTTCCTTTTGTTGTTGGAAGGCGGCCTGAAAGGAATTCTCCTCTGTTTTGCGTTCGTTTTCCAGCGCATTCAGGTTGTTGTCCATTTGCTTCAGCCGCACCTGAAACTGCTGCGCAATGCTTTCAAACCTGCTGGTGAGTGATTGGCGTTCACCGCGCGAGCGCTCCATTTGATTCTCCCATTCCTGCTTTCGCGCGCTCCGTTCCACAACTTCATCTATCCCGCTTTCTTTGTAATCGCGTTCTTTTTTGTTTGCCAGACGGATGCTTTTTTCTAAAATCTGAATATCGCGACTTACCAAATTGACCTGCTCTTGTTGTCGTTTCGTTTTGACCTTTTGTTTTTCTTCCAATTCGGCTTTTTCCTTCAGGGCCTTCTCAATCTTGCTTTCGAGTTTCTTTTGTTCTCCTTCAGCCATTTTTGCGGAAGCACCCAGCATGGACGCACTGCGCGAGAGATCCGCACGTGCGCGGGTGCAATGATTGAAAGCGCTGATGATTTTTTCGGCCTGCTCCTGCGTCTTTTTCTTTTTGAAAATTTGAATATCGCCGTATTCACGCTCAAAATCCTGCAGGTGATACCGATAGCGCAAAAGGTCTATTTGCAGTTCATCTTCGCTGAGCGACTGTATGATCGTTTCCTTGATAAAATTGGCTTCGAGCCTGGTATTCAGGAATACATTGGATATGGTGCGCGGAATGTTTTGGTATTGTTTGCTTTCCAGCAAGGCATATTTGCGGTAAGCGGAGACGGTTGAATTGCCATAAATCACGTCGCGGTATTCCTGCAAGCGGTCTATGCGGCCGGAAGAATCTATGCCGCGGCGGTCGAGCTCCTGCCGTATATCGCCCCAGCGCTCCAGGGCCTGTTGGTTTTGGACGATCCAATCCGGATCAAAGGCGGCATCCACAAATCGGAATTGCACCCCCGATCCACTGCGCATCACGATAATGGAAAAGGCGCCGTGCTCGCGCTGCACTTCGTATACGATGAAAGAATTGGCAAAAGGAAAATAATATTCTGCAAACAGCTTCTTCTCGCGCGGGATTCCCAGCTTTTGGGTGTCGCCATTGTAAAAAAACAGGATGGCCCGAAGCACCGTGCTCTTCCCAACGCCCTGCGTGCCGATGAGGTGCACATTGCCATCGAGCTTGATTTCGCTGTAGCGAATGGTGGCCGAATTGATAAAAACAATTTTATTGAGATGTCGCATCTTGATTATAATCAGGCTTTTCGCGGTGTATTTTTATTCGGGTTCATCATCCTGAATGTCGAGGGCCAATACCAATTGCTGTGCATAGTGCAAGGCAGCGGTGACTTTCCAGGCCTGATCAAATTCATCTACTTTTTCAATAAAACCTTCGCGCTCCATGGATTTGAGCAGGGCATCTATTTGTTCCCTGCCGGATGCATCGCCCCCTTTGGATTGCATGTCCTGAAGCCTGGTGCGCAGCAATCCATTTACCCGCACCTGTTCCTGTAGTTGGGTGGTGTAAAACCGGAAGCCCGGGGCAAAGCTGTTATTGAAAGTGGTGAAGAAATCAAGCATGTCAATCCATTTAAACGCCACACTGATCTTCCTTTCGATGTTTCCTTTTTCTTCTTCGCGCGAAAAGTAAAAGTACCCGTCGCCCTGCTCAAGACGGAAACCAATCTGCTCAAAGAAGTCGGACAGCGGGTCTGAATGCGTTTCAATGACACCATGCATTTCACGCATGTCCAGCTCATTGCTGTCGGCACAAATAAAGCGGCCCTTGCTGAGTGTATCAAAAATGAGCCCTGTCTGTTTTGGTAAATCTTTCATACTTGTTGGTTTTTTGGGTATGCCCGGGCGTATTCAATCCCGTTGATGGCTTTGTATTCACCGCTTACTTCGATCTCCTGCGGGAAGAGTGCAATCATGCGGCAATAAAGGGTAAGCCGCTGATCGAAAGCGGTATTTTCCGGAAGGTCATAGTGCATCAGAAAGTCGAGAAGCTCACGGCCTGAGGCCACAAATCCATTCTTGATCTCATCGACATTCAAAAATCCGCTTTCGCTGCTTTCCATGTAAAGATCGGACGCATCAAAGGCATCGGCGCGCATGCGTTTCGCAGTGGCTTTCACTTTCCGGTCACGGCGCACTTTTTGGATCATTTCCCGGCCCGCATCTGTTTGCAGCAGCGGGAGCGACAGGTGTAATTTATATGTCTGCCGGGGTTCGAAAGGCAGGTCTTGCCGGGCGTCGAGCACGGCGCTGATATTGGACTTTTCTTTCAGTTCGTACTGGTCTTTCAGGAATTTGACTTTGCGCAGCCGCTCGATGAACTGCGACTGGCGCTGTGCCTGATTCAGGTAATTGATCACCTGTCTTTGAATCTCCACGAGCTGATGGCGGGTATCGCCAAAGGTGACGCGGAGTTCCCACTTGATTTTATTGAGCTCATCGTCGGTGGCTTGCACAAAGAAGAGCTTTTCCTTCTCGAAGCAGAGCCGGTCCACTTCGGCAATCAGCCGTTGGATGTCGCCCGCTTTTTCGTCGTATCGTTGGAGCCGGGCAATTTTGGTTTTGTAGTTGGGCTCCGTTTTGAAAGTATCTTCGATATTCCTGCGCAGGTCCAGCGCATTTCTCCACACGCCCTTGTAGAGTTTTCGGAGCTCGCTTTTCACTTTCCGTAAATAATAGTGCTTGCGGGTATCGCTCTTTTCGTTGAGGTAATACTGAATATTGCTTTGCAGCACTTCCATACTTTCGCGGATATAAGCGGTATTCACTTCCACATTGACTTCGAGTACCTGCTCGAAAAATTCCTGAAACCGCTCATCCAGCTCAATGAAATCGCCATTTTGCTGGAGCAGCCCCCGCTCTTTGAGCATGTCCAATTTGCCATCACGGTCATCCACGAGCAGCAAAGCATCTTCCCACCGCATGCGCACATTGCGACGTTCGAAGAGGGCGCTGATCAATGCTTCCGCATTGGCCATAGCCCTGATGAGGTCTTTTAGATTTTGGAAGGCTTGCACAGCGGAAAATTAGACAAGTCCGCCGAAAAAATAAAATGCAGGCGTAATTATGATGATCAAACTTGTTTTTCTTTCATCCCACATCATTTCTTCGCGACCTTCCTGGCTTTATTCTTCTGTTTAGAAAGGTCCATAACATTTATTGGATGCAAAAGATGTCCCTTCATCGCACCCTAATTGCTTTATTGGCTTTGCAAAGGCAGAAATCGTTCCAATGTTCACGGTCAATTTATCTCTCAATTCTCCATTGATAATTGATTAAAAAAGTCAACCTACCCGAGGCAAGGTCACATTCTCAATTTTCAATTACGCGCACGTGTTCGCTGTTGGCGTTGCTCCTGAGCACCCTTCGGTCGGTTCTCAATTTTTCAATTCTTAATTCTCCGCTTCAGCGAAATTGAGTTGGAGCCTTCCGATCACATCGCCGGGAAGGGCGCTGTTGGCCGCTGATGAATCAGGCAAGTTGTACATGAAGCATACGGTTGAAATTGATTCGAAATACAGTAGCCAAATAAACTTAGATGTTGATATTTGAAACTATATAGACCATTATTACATTATGAAGTGCAAATGTGCATTTTTTATTTACCTTTGTCAACCAATCCTAAACCATGGGTAAACAGGATGTGGTTGGCAGGTTCCTGAAGGACTTTAAAACATTCGTCATGAAAAGTCCAGTCAATGGCAAAGCAATGAAATTGACCACGGAGTCGCGCGAGATGGAATTCCGAAGGGAAACATTTCAAATTCAGTTTCATCATTATATATGCACCGATACCGGTGAGCAGTTTACAAGTACGGCATTGGACGAGCTCAATTTGGTCCAGGTGTACAACCAATTCCGCGATCGGCTCAACATCCCCTTTCCCGAAGAGATAGGCCATATCCGAAAACAATATGGTGTGCCGGCGAGCAAGATGTCGCTCATTCTCGGGTTTGGCCCAAATACCTACCGCCTGTATGAAGCCGGTGAGGTACCCAGTATCTCGAATGCCAAACTGATCCAAATGGCGCACGATCCAAGGAATTTCATGGAAATGGTTATATCCTGTGACGCATTGGATGATAACACCAGGACGAAATACATGCACAAAGCCGGACAACTGCTGGAAATGAAGGAGCGCAATGTCTTTTCCAGAAACGTTATGGATTACTTCCTGGGAAGACAAAAGGCCGACGTTTATTCCGGTTACCGCAATCCCAATATCGACAAGTTTACTGAGATGGTGGTTTTCTTTTCAGAAAAACTCGAGCCGTTCAAAACCAAGATGAACAAGCTGCTTTTTTACGCCGACTTCACCATGTTCCGGCATTCTTGCTTTTCCATAAGCGGCCTGCGCTACGTGGCCATCAACAGGGGGCCGGTGCCCAATAATTTCAACAGCCTGTTTGAATACCTGGCCAAAAATGATGCATTCGATATTGAATATGTTCATTTTCAGAATGGATATATTGGCGAAAAATTCAAAGCCCGAAATGACCGGCCTTTCAATCCTGTACACTTTACAGAAAAAGAACTTGAAACGCTGAACCAAATAGCCGAAAGGTTCAAAACCACTCCCACCAACGATATCGTAGCGTTCAGCCACATGGAAGATGCATGGAAAGAGAACCATCAGGAGCGAAAGGAGATCAGTTATATGTACGCCTTTGGGATGGGATAAGGTGTATTCCTAACCTGAACTATCAAACTGAAAATTTTTCATACATTCCAATATCTCTAGCGTTGGTCATGGGAAATTACCAGGCGGAAGGATTCTCAAGAGTTCACTATAATGATAATCATTGGAAGTGTAGATTCATCTTAATCTGTGTTGGATTGGAATAAAATAACAACCTATCCTAAATGAGAAAACGGCACTTAATCATTACAACCGCTTCACTACTACTGCTCCTTGGACTCTTTCGGGGATCAACACCGCACAGATTAACAATAGACGGCGCATCATGAGAATTTTGGGCTTTGTTGTTCACACCAGACACCAAATATGCGGACGGTTATTCCCGCAAAGGCTTCAATAAAGTGCAAATCGGTATGACTGAACAGGAAGTGCTTGACATCCCCGGCGAACCATTATGCTGATGGAATCCATACCTCGCCACAAAATTTCGGGAAAAGGCACACTTTATCGGATTCCAATATAGCGCAAGCCCATCAGATACACATTACCGGCTCAGACAAATTTATTTTGACAAGGGTGTAGTCGCTGAAAGTATTGGATACTTTTATGTGGATTGAAAAAAGTCAAAATGCTTGAGGCAAAGTCGCTATATCACATGCACAGCCATTATACCCCATGCGTTAATCCCTTTTGAAATGCACCGAGCAAGTCAATGGCATACCCAATGTCTGAATCTAACTTTCCCGCCCATTCTTTGGCAATAGCCGATTTCACTGCGTCCTGCAGGTTGTTATCCAATACCTGCAAAATCCTTGCTGAAATGGCTTCAGATTTTTTAAGATATATTCTTGAATTTCTGCCCAACACCTCGGCAGCAATGAGCAACTGGTCGAAAGGCTCTTTATCCAAAGTATCATGGTGTACTTCTACAATTTCATCCCAAGCCAGTTCATAGTAGTGCTGAATAATTTTTAGAATATCCTGAAGGTCGTCACCTCGTTCTTCCGGACGGTCGCTCCAGGCTATCAGCTTTAAAATTACCATACCGGACAGGGGTGGTATGTTGGCAATTTTGTCCTCTATTTGAACCTGCACAGCCTCTTCCATCACTTCACGAAAACCAGGTACATGTAAGTCGGTATAACGCTCATTAAAATTGATGGTGTAGTTTTCTTCTATTTCACCAAAAGGCATTAAATCAATAGCAACTTTAAACGCCTCAGAATAAAATGTCCAGGGTGCGGCTACTTTATTAAAACCTTTGACTTCCAATGCAGCGCTGATTTGGTCATATTCTTTCATGCCTGAAATCATTACGGCAAAATCAATATCCTTGGTACCTCTGCTCGGCTTTATGCCTTTTTCCAACAATTCAAGGGCAATGGCATTCACACCTATCAGATAATA
>JBBSDD010000136.1:0-6767 GCA_038249755.1 Flavobacteriales bacterium
CAAAGACGACGGAGGTTGGTCTTTGGAAATCATCAATCCATTTACAGAATGCAGTGGACAGTCCAATTGGATTGCATCCCAGAATCCATCCGGTGGGACTCCCGGTGTGCAAAACAGTGTGTACAATATTTCTCCGGATGTGATTAGTCCGGAGATTGTTTCTTTCCAGGTTCTATCTCCTGAATTGGTCCAGATTTACTTTTCAGAAGCGATGGACCAGGAGTCCCTTCTCAACGCGACGTATGCATGGAACCAAGGCATCACTACATTGGACGCCACCCCGTCAGAAGATCTTCTTTATGTGGAACTTGCCATTGAACCGGGATTTCAAACCGGAGTGGTCTATGAGCTGACTTTGAACGGGCCGACTGATTGCATTGGCAATGTTTTGTCAGCAAACTCGGTAATCGAAATTCAATTGGGTGAAATTCCTCAATTTCAGGAGTTATTGATTTCGGAAATCATGGCCGATCCCACGCCATCCAACGGTTTGCCGGAAGCAGAATATTTTGAACTATTCAACGCATCCCAAAAAGTATTGGATCTGCAAGGCTCGGAAGTCTCAGGCCTCGTTTTTCTAGGTCCAAAACTTTTATTTCCGGGAGAATATTTGCTCTGCGCTGGCGTCAGCAATCAAATAGAATTTCTTTTATATCCCGAAACATATTTTATCGAAGGTATGTCAACGACCTTTCTTACCAATGGTGGACGCGAATTGCTCCTTCTGAATGCAAGCGGTGATGAGGTTGACCGTGTAAACTATCAACTTCCGTGGTATCAAGATGCTTCTAAAGAAGACGGTGGCTACAGTCTGGAAAGAATCAATCTGAATGAACCTTGCCGCGGAGCAGACAATTGGGCAGCATCTGTAGCTCCATCAGGTGGCACTCCTGGAATGGAGAATTCGATCAACAATGAATTACCCGACACGACGCCACCAGCCGTTGAATCTGTTTTTGTGCTCAATCCGCAACTCATTGAAGTGCGTTTTACGGAAGTAATTGACTCGATGAGCACCCTTTTCACAGATATTTCTATTTCACCTGAAATCATGGTGGCCAGTATTTCCAACTTGCCTCCGGCATATGCATCGGTTCAGGTCCAATTGAATTCCCCCCTCGAAGTAGGTGTGGAATACGAATTGGTTTTGAGCGGAATCAAAGATTGTTCAGGCAATGAATTACTTAATTCTTTGCCATTTCCACTTGGCCTTCCTGAGCAAGGTTTGCCCGGAGAAATTCTGATCAATGAAATTTTATTCAATCCGCGCACAGGGGGGTCGGATTTTGTAGAAGTGGTCAATGTATCATCCAAAATCATTGGTCTTCAAAACTGGACTTTCCAGAATCAATCAGGAACTACCGATGTAATTTCTGAAGATCCATTGTTGATTTTCCCTGGTCAATACCTGGTCTTTACGGCGAGCATTCTCAACATTCGACAGGAGTATCCGCTTGGCCGCAATGAAAATTATGTACAGATGTCATCTTTTCCGGCATACAGCAATACAAGTGGGTCGGTCATTCTCACAAATGAACAATTGGAAGTGGTGGATCGATTCGACTATCTGGAAGATTACCATCTGTCTCTGATCAATGATCTCAAAGGCGTATCGCTGGAGCGGATGAGCTTTACACGCCCGACAAACGACCCGGGCAACTGGACTTCGGCTGCAGAGCGCGTGGGATGGGCCACGCCCGGATATCTCAACTCACAGTATAATCCGGAAGGTCGCGCCAGTTCCAATTTTGAACTTTTGAGTGAAATTTTTTCTCCAGACAACGATGGATTTGAGGATGTTCTTCAGCTCAACTATCTGCTCGATAACCCTGGCGCGCTTGCTACCATTGGTATTTATGACCGCAGAGGTCGTCGTATAAAGGGCTTGTCCAATAACTTGGTATTGGGCACAGAGGGCACCATCACATGGGATGGCGTGGTAGATAATGGGACCAAGGCCCGTCTCGGCCCACATATTATTCTGATCGAAGTTTTTGATCTTACGGGTCGTACAGAAGCCTTTAAGATTCCCTTCATCGTAGCCGGCCGTTTGGGCGGTTAATCTCACCCGCTTTACTAATTTTGCCAGCGAATATATAAGGCTATGCAATCCCCTGTTGATATCTCATCCAAGTTACCAAAATTAGGCACAACGATTTTTACCGTGATGAGCAAAATGGCCGCCGAGACTGGTGCCATCAACTTATCTCAGGGGTTTCCGGATTTCCCCGCTGATGTACATTTGCTTGAGCTGGTGGAAAAACACATGCGCGAGGGTAGAAACCAATATGCTCCTATGGCGGGTGTAGAGGTGTTAAGAGAGGAAATCTCAAAAAAAATAGAGAAAACCTATGGCCGTTACTATGATCCCGAAACGGAAATCACCGTTACCGCAGGCGCGACACAGGCGATCTATACAGCGATAACAGCGCTTGTAAAAGAAGAAGATGAGGTCCTGATATTCACTCCCGCTTACGACTGTTATGTGCCGCCAATTTTACTCAATGGAGGCCGTCCGGTCTATGTACAGTTAAAGGCACCTCACTACAAAGTAAATTGGGATGAGGTAAAAAGACTGGTGACCCGAAAAACAAAATTGATTCTGATCAACTCGCCTCACAATCCTACCGGGACCATCTGGACAGATGAAGATATGCGCGAACTCGAAAAGCTGGCTGTAAACAGTGATGCTCTTGTGTTGAGCGATGAGGTTTATGAGCACATTGTTTTTGACGGCGCGCGTCATGAGAGTGCAGCGCGATACGAAGAATTGGCAAAACGATCAATGATCGTGGCGAGTTTTGGAAAAACTTTTCATGTCACAGGATGGAAAGTGGGTTATATCTACGGTCCTGAAAATTTGATGGCCGAATTTCGCAAAGTCCACCAATATCTCGTGTTTGCAGTAAATACGCCGATTCAACACGCCCTTGCAGACTATCTGCAAAGTCCGCATCATTATGAGGACATAGCGGAAATGTACCAGAAAAAACGCGATCTCTTTTTAAAGGCACTTGAACCAGGGAAATTCAAAGCCATTCCTACGCAGGGAACGTATTTTCAACTGCTCAATTACAGCGCGATCACAAAAAAAGGGGAACTTAAGTTTGCCGAAGAGCTCACCCGCAAAAACGGTGTAGCGGCCATTCCTGTTTCCGTATTTTATCACAAGCCTCTGGAGCAGTTCACGCTGCGTTTTTGTTTCGCGAAAAGTGATGATATCCTGCTTGAAGTTGCAGAAAAGTTGAACGGGTTATGAAACCTGCACCCAATCTTCGGCTCTCTTTGATCCAATCAGACCTACATTGGGAGGACAAGCCGCGCAACCTCGCCATGTTTGATGAAAAGTTGGCGGATATCTCAGCGGCCAATACCGATTTGATCATCCTTCCGGAAATGTTTTCCACCGGGTTTTCGATGAATCCGGAACAGCTGGCTGAATCCATGACTGATACTACAGTGCGATGGATGAAAAACCTCAGCATTGCTAAGAATCTTGGCGTATGCGGGAGTTTTATTGCGGAAGATAAAGGACTTTATTTCAACCGGTTTTGTTTTGTTGAAGAAGGTGAGGTAAAACATGTTTACGACAAGCACCATCTATTCACGATGGCCGGAGAGTCTGCCGTTTATACCTCGGGTACAGATGCGGCTTCGTTTATCTTTAAAGGCTGGAAAATTTTGCCACGGATCTGTTACGACCTGCGATTTCCGGTGTGGTGCCGAAGTCCTTTGATCGACTTGCAGCTCTATGTGGCCAATTGGCCCCTGCCACGGCTGGGCGCCTGGGACAAGCTTCTGATGGCCCGCGCGATAGAAAATCAGTGTTACGTGGCAGGAGTGAATCGGGTGGGGAAGGACGGCAATGGACATCCGTATCAGGGGCATTCTGTTGTGATCGACCCAAAAGGAGAATTGCTAACGTCAGAAAAGTATGCGGATGAAGGTGTCCTGAAATGTTCCATTGACTGGAAATCTCTGAACGACTTCCGTGAGAAATTTCCTTTGCACCTCGATGCTGATCAGTTTCAAATAGTGCATTAGTCAACCGGAAATTCGGATAGGGGTATCCACTCAATGTCCAAATCCCAATTGGATCGTATTTTAAGAGGTTCAGACTAGATGCTAACTTTCTCAGGCTGAAGTTTTTCCTTGTAATTTCCTGAATCCCATTTTCCGTTGTCATTCTTATCAAAAATGATTTTCAGGCCATACTCGCCAGGTATCATTCTCCCGAATTCAACTTTTTTGCTGCCGGTAAGTCGCACTTCTTTTTTGAGGCCGGTCTCATCGCTCAATTGCAGTAAAACAGGGATTTTCAAAAGGCTATCGTTGAGTAAAACGTCGACACTGAAATTGCCATAAAAATCAACATCCTGCAGACTGAAACCAAAGCCAAGGCTATCGCTGTAGTTTCCATAAAAATCCTGAAAAGCACCTGCCTGCAAACTGATCAAATAACTTTTCTCACCTGCAAATGGGTAAGATATTTTCATTTTCCGAAAGAGTTGATCCTGTTCCACGGAAGTGGGATAAACACGGATGCTATCTTCCAACAACCACATGAGCGATGTATCTGCCTCCTCCAATGGGTGGGAAAACTGCAAATCAAATGTCTGACTTAAGTCGAGCCTATTGCGGGTGGCATTGGAAGTAACGATTAAGTTGGCTTTGTCTTTGAATTTAGGATCTGGTTCAATGTACCAAAAGGAGGTATCAGCAAAGGTGGTATCTTCCCTGATAATCACCTCTACTTCTTCAAGATCGTCGCGTGGAGGCAATTTCACCCAATTTCGCAATGTGTCCCGGCGGTCATTTAATACACTTACCGGGGTTATTAATTGTTCTGTTTCCACATCCATAAACTGTATGGATGGATTTTTGGCCGGGACGTTAAATACGACTTCGTAATAGCCATAATCCTTTGCTACTGTAGACTTGATATATTGTGTGGTATCGCGCTCGATGAAAGTCGGAATGAGCAATATCCGTGCAGAATCCTCGGGTATCGAGGTGATTGTCCTTTCTAAAAATCCAATTTGTTCTGGTGGTCCGTCATATTTATAGTTAGGACCTTCCTCGGCCAATACAAACAATTTAAAATCGCCTTCCGGCAAATAGCGGACACGAAACTCACCAAGTGCATTGGTCAGGGCCAGATAGCCCGGAAGTTGAGTCAATGGCAAACTATCCACATCTGTGGTGTAAAGCATCACCGCTGCACCGGCGAGCGGTTCATTGTCAATGGCCTGAAGCACTTTTCCGGTTACGGTTAGAGAGTCAATATAACTTCCGGTGGAAAAAACATAAACCAAATCCATATTGGGATTTGATTCGTTCAGGTCAACAATGCCTTTTCCAAGATTAAACTGATAGGTGGTATTTTCCTGAAGGGTGTCCGTCCAGGACATCAAAAGTTTTTTTCCACGCACGCGGTGTTCAGGAGTTTTGGTCAGCGGGGGCGAAATAATCAATTGTGACGACAGGTCTTGGCTTTGAATGTATTCGTCAAAAACGATCTCAAAAGAATTTCCGTCAAAGTAGGTACTGAACAACGGCGGAGAGATAGATACAGGTGCCGGGGGGATTTCATCTTTCAACCCTCCGGTTGGCGTATTTTGTTGGGCGCAGGCCGCCAATCCCAATACCAGGCCTATGCGAACGAATATTTTCAGACTTTCTCGTATTGAAGCGTAAGAATGTGCGCTGCCACCGCTTCCAGAAATTTCACATCTCCGGAATCAAATGCCGCGGGCAAATCGCTGTCAACATCGAGCACCATTTGCACATCACCGTTTGAATTCAATACAGGAACCACTACTTCGGATTGTGAAAGGGCATTGCATGCGATGTGACCGGGAAAGAGATGAACATCGGGTACGAGGATGGATCTTTTTTCGGCCCATGAAGTACCGCAAACGCCTCTGCCATGCCCGATACGCGTGCAAGCCACGGGTCCCTGAAAGGGGCCGAGAACCAATTCCTTGACTTCAACGAGATAAAAGCCCACCCAAAAATAACCTTCAAGTGTTTTCAGAATGGCAGCAATATTTGCCAGATTGGCTACCAGGTTTTTTTCTCCGGATGTTACTCCGTTGATATGCTGCAAAGCGGTCGTAAAGTCGCGATTAAATGCTTTCATGGCCGCAAAGATAGCCGATTTAGGCAGAGGCGAGGGTAGCCAGACTCACTTCGCGGACTCCGGACGCTAACAACACTTTCGCACATGCTTCCAATGTGGAACCTGTGGTAATCACGTCGTCGACCAGAAGTATATGTTTTCCGGAAAGGATTTCTGGTGAAACGACGGCAAATATGTTCTCTACATTCAACCACCGTTCAAATCGACCTTTGTTGGTTTGTGTTGCATTTGCAGTAATGCGCTTTACAGCTTCGTGGAGTACGGGTATGCCCAAATGGATGGTCATACCATTGACGATTGATGTACATTGATTGTATCCCCTGATTTTTTGTTTGGTGGCATGAAGCGGCAGAGGAATGATGTAATCCGGTCCACTGTAGCCGTCTTCGGCCAGGTCCCTGCCAAATATCAGGCCAAGCCGCTCACCAATATCCTGTCGATGCCGATATTTGAGCGCATGCAACAATCGCTGTGTCATATTCCCTTTCTCAAATAATAAAAAAGAAAACGCTTCGTTAATCGGCGTGCGACCCCAAAACTTTTGTGCAATGGGATTTGCTTTGTAAAGATGAAAGTTTGTTCTCGGAAGTTGGTAAAGACAGGTAAGGCACAACAAGTCTTCCTG
>JBBSDD010000137.1:0-6758 GCA_038249755.1 Flavobacteriales bacterium
GCTTCGTGCTGTATCCATCTCAAAATAAACGACTTAATTGATCTAAGCGTTTACCCGAATCAAATAATCCCTTTGAAAATCGCTTGTGGTGATTGGATAAATAAAAATTATTTTTACATTGTACTCGTGAGTAGTTCATAAACTCTACGTATTAAATGCAACTGAAAACCATTCTGTCACCGAACAGAATGGTTTTCGTTATTATACCCGGATGCCAGGTGATTTAAGTTTTATTCACCCTGTTGACTGGGTGTGAACGCAAATCTTTATAGGCAGGTTCCTCGTGATGATCCGAATCCTTGGCGAATACCAATCGCGTATTTGGATTGCGGGAATTGAAACGGGGTGTCTCCATCATCCGGTTCGGACATAGATCCTCTCCGGTCAAATGATGCTGCTCCTGTCGTTGAATCTCTGGCAATGTAAATTTTTCTAATGAGCTCATTGTTGATAGATTTCGATGGTTTATCACGCTCTCCTATCCGTGTCAAATCATATAGCCATCATTGAGCCATAAATATCAGGCTTCTTTAACAGTGGTACCAAGACTTCTCAAAATGTGGTTAATTGTCTGATTAGAAAATATCTGAATTTAAAATACAGCACGTTTTCTTTTTATGGACTAAGGAAAAACATAAAATAATGTAGAAAAAAGAGGAGCTTTTATTGGCCATCCTGTGGAATTCCTACCCCTCTTTTTACAAAACATGAAATTCAAGTATCTTCTAATTGGATGATAGGATATGGCGATCATCATCATTTTCCACGGTATATCCGGGGTTTTTTGATTTGATAATTTCGTTGGCATCCGCTTTGCCAAAGGCTCCATAGAAGTAAATAAAAAAATGATCATGAAAAACGATAAAACGAATTCAAATGGAAAAAGTGAAATGAAAGAATCTGAACTCACAGATTTTTTTATTGATGGATTGAAGGACATTTACTGGGCTGAAAAACATCTTGCCAAAGCCCTGAAAAAAATGGAAAAAGCAGCGACCAGTAACAAACTGAAAGAAGCTTTCTCCAGTCATCAAATTGAGACGGAGGAACAAATCTCCAGGCTTGAAGAAGTTTTCAACTTGATGGATCGCACCGCGCGAGGCAAAAAATGCGCAGCTATGGCCGGACTTATCGAAGAAGCTGAAGAGTTGATTGAGGAAACTGAAAAGGGAAGCATGGTTCGTGATGTGGCACTTATAGCTGCTGCCCAAAAAATAGAACATTATGAAATTGCTACCTACGGAACGCTGGCTACCCTCGCTTCGGTTTTAGGATCTGAAAAAATTAAGAATATTTTGGGGGAAATCCTGGAAGAAGAAAAAGCGGCAGACAACAAACTTACTGAATTAGCAACTTCCAATGTGAATGAAGCTGCAATGCAGGAATAATTGATATAACTGAAAACCAATCGGGCTCAATGTTCATTGTAAAGATTGAGCCCTATTGGTGTATAAGCAGAAGCTTTTAATACCATTTTCAATACACAACATACGATGATGTCGACAACTGAGAATCTAATTATGCTTATTGACGACGATGAGAGCGCGAATTTTCTAAACAACATCTATATTGAAGAAGTGGTAGGCAAGAGAATTGACTCGGTCTCATTTCAGTTGGCCTCAAACGCAATTTCGTATTTGGATAAGCTTGCAATAGAAAAAAGAATTTTACAGATTCTTATCTTTTTAGACATCAATATGCCCGTCATGGACGGTTTTGAATTTCTCGACAAGATCAAAGGACGATATGAGAGATCAGAATTGCGTCTCATTGTCAACATGCTTACTTCCAGTATTCACCCCCGGGATTATGAACGCGCGCAGCATTATCCTATATTTCAATATTTAGTCAAACCTTTGAATCAAAAAGTTCTCAGGCAAATAATGGTAGAACATAGAATCCCTGTTCTCTGACACAGAACAGGTCTTTGGAATACCAAAAATTGTATTCTTTGATTTTCCCCATATTTTAAGATAGATTGGTTTTTTTGTGGGGATAATCTCAATAAGTTTGCATACTGAACCAATTTTTAACAGCCGCTTGTTATCAATCCCGGATAGTTGTCATTTTTAACATCTGAATTGTATACGACCTCTGTTTTGACAATGGATATGACAGCCCTTGCTAATTTACACTTTATATTGATCGATGATGATGAAGCGGCCAATTTTCTGAACTCCCGTTTGATAAAAAAAGTATTACCTCAAGTTCCCAGCACAAGCTTTACGGAAGCAAAAAAAGCGTTGGATTTTTTGGGAAATTTGACAATCCAACAAAAGCGTGAAATGCATTTTTTAATTTTGCTCGACATCAATATGCCGGTGATGGACGGCTTTGAATTTCTGGATGTCCTTGTTTCGTCTCCCGCGCTTCGCCAGAATGTTTCAGTTGTTATTCTTTCATCTTCGGTAAATTGGCGTGACAAAGAAAAGGCTGCAAATTATGAACTCCTCGATTACTTTCCAAAACCATTGACCCAGGAACGTATCCGTCATTTGTTCGAAAACTTGTCTGAGGACCAAAACATTCAAAATGCCTGAAATTTGATTTTGCATTTATGTATGAACCACATTATAAGTATATATTTGCAAAACAGCGTTTAGAGGATTTCGACAGTGTCTCCAAATATCCGATATTCTAATTTTTATTTGGCTGAAGTCTACCGCTGCCAGATGCAAAAATGGAATTAAACATGAAATATGGCTCCATACAACTTAAACATACCCTTGCTTGAGGCGTCATATGAAGATCAAATGAACTTTTCGATGGATAAATTTTTAATAGATATTTTTAGCAAATATTCATTTTATATTATTCAAAAGTATCATTTGTGTAGATATTATTCAGTCAGCAAAACAGAACCTGAGATCCTTGGATGTGAAATAGAAAACAACCTGTGTTGGCCCATCGTATTTGGTAAGTTTTTTGGAGTTAAGCCTTGAGGTTTTTTGGAGACATACCACTCAGCTCTAAATTCCGAAGAGCCATCATGGTGACCAGTATGTCTGTACTGGCCATTACCTGCCTGTCTTTTGTTATATACGAGTACAATTCCTTCCGGAAAACAACCATTGGAAACTTGCATACCCTTGGCGCATTGATCGCTGATAATTGTTCCGACCCACTGGCCTTTAGTGATAATTTTGATGCAGATGAGATTCTCTCCAGCTTGCGGGTAGAAGAACATATTATTTCTGCGCGCTTGTACGATCGCAATGGTTATCTCTTTGCGCAATATCCGACTGATTTTCTGCGGGATGGTAAACGTTTTACAAGGCGCATTCCCGGTCATGTTTTTTCAGAAAATTATCTGGAAAGTTTTCATCCGGTTGAGATGGACCACGTTTTTCTTGGTACACTTATCCTTCAATCTGATCTAAAGGCGATGGATAAGCGATTTCAAATATATGGAATTGTGGTGGCGCTGGTCATCCTTGTCGCATTCTTCTTCGCCAGTTATCTCAGTCGTGTTTTGCAAAGAGACATTTCCCGGCCACTTATCAATCTCGCCGAAACTGCACAGACAGTTTCTATCAGACGCGATTACACCGTGCGGGCACTGCAAGCCGAAAAATTTGAAATCGGAGAATTGACCGAGGCATTCAATCACATGCTTGAACAAATTGAAAACAGAGATGAAGCACTCAAAGATTTTAATAAAAATCTTGAAGATACGGTCATAGAGCGCACAGCGGAACTGCTCGAGGCGGAAACCCAATTGCTTAAGCTCAACGGTGAACTGGAGGAGCGCGTGCTTGAGCGTACCAATGAACTACAAGAGAGTCAGGTGTTGCTTCTGGCAAAAAATGATGAGCTCGAACGCACCAATGTCGATCTTGACAACTTCGTATACCGCGCGTCCCATGATCTGAAAGCACCCATTTCAAACATTGAAGGCCTTACACTTTTGCTCCAGGGTCAACTGGAGGACAGGCTGGAACCTGACGAGAAAAAACTCCTCGACATGATAGAGCTTTCGCTAAACAAGTTGAAGACTACGATCATAGACCTTACGGAGATTTCAAAAGTTCAGAAAGACCAGGAATTTTTAGAAGAATCCATCTCTTTCGATGAGATTGTAAAAGAAGTAACAGATGATTTGTGGCAGTTGATTGCAGAGGCCGGTGCAGAAATAAACACCAATTTTCAGGTTCCGAATATCATGTACGCTTACACCAATCTGCGTAGCATATTGTACAATCTCATTTCAAATGCCATCAAATACAAACATCCGGATAGATTGCCAGAAATTTACATCACCAGTACCTTGCATGATGGACGCGTGGTTCTTTCCGTTACAGACAATGGTCTTGGTATTTCACACGCTGATTACGACAAAATCTTTACAATGTTTAAACGCCTTCATGCGCATGTGGAAGGCTCTGGAATTGGCCTGTACATCACAAGGCGCATAGTCGAAAACTGCCGTGGTAAAATCACCGTGGAGAGTGAGCCGGGCTTGGGAACGACTTTTAAGGTGTTTTTTTAGCGTATGTGGAAAACCCTGGTCAGTGAAAGAGGGACATATATCCCCTCGTACTGCTATGTTTCTGCGGAGCGAAATATCATATTTAAAAATGTTTTTATGAAGGTTGAACAGATTCTGTGAAAGTTTGGTCTTGAATAGGTTATGCTGCACTGTAGCTTCCAAATTACTCCCCGATTTTATTCTACCAAATTTCTTTTCGCAGGGGCTTGTTTGATCTCGCCTCGATTTTATTCTGAAAAGATTTCGCTCCGCCCGAGCTATTACAGCTTTTAACACGTGTGAACTTTTCAGTTGAGGTTGAAGCCCTGAATGAAGGGATTGCTATTATGCTTGAAGCAATTATCTTTGGTCAATCGTTGGTCCAATTGAATGTAAAAATTTACATACCGCATCGGGCATTGCAGGATTATGTCCTGAATATATCAACCGTACATGCGGTGCTGCCGGATGGTATTCAAGATGCGGTATCGCCTTATCCGCCTACGCCATTCCAGTCGCTGATGTTCTATTGCAACGATCCGGTATCGATGGGAAGGGCAGGGGAGGAGGATTACGAGAAACAAGCGCTTACTGTCCTCATTGGCCCGCAGTATTCGCGTGTGAATGTAAAAGTGCACCATCAACTCCGCGCCATTCGCGTAGATTTTTTGCCCGGAGGTTTGTTTCGTATGATGGGCATACCCATGTACGAACTATTTGATATGGGATTCGATGCACGGGAGTTTTTTGGTGGTGAAATGGGGCGTATAAACGAGAAATTAGAAGATGTTTCTAACCTGGAAAAAGGAAAAGAGATCGTAGAGAAATTTCTGTTGGATCGCGTGGAGCGACTCAGAGATATTTTACCTGTAGATTATGCCTTGCACATATTGTTGAACAAAAGTGGTAACATGGCTATGGACGAAGTCGCTTCGATTTCCTGTCTCAGTTTAAAACAATTTGAGAGAAAATGCCAGGAGAGAATCGGGATGAATCCCAAATTGTTTGCCCGGATTTTAAGGTTTTCAAAAGCCTACCGATTGCATGAAGCCTTTCCGCAATTGAGCTGGACAAGAATAGCGCATGAGGCAGGATATTATGACCAAATGCATATGATCAGGGATTTTAAAGTTTTTGCCGGCGTTAATCCTTCTATCATCGGCGAACAGCTACTGTCGACGCCGCTTCGAATGCAAAAAGACCTGCGTTGTTAAGATGTCGATTTTGTACTATGCGTATCGGATGTTTCAGTTTTAACTTTGTGTAAAACCAAGACAATGAATCCCAAATCAAAGAAAATTAATTATTTATTCCCGGGCTTAGCAGCCTTGCTGCTTGCATGCAATGTATCAATTGCCCAAGAGTCCGAATACTTCTCTTCGGCCAGTGAAAACGCTCGTGCTTCGCTAAGTTCCGGTTCTGATTCTTTTCCGCTCGACGAATTACGGGGATTTACTCAAACCTATTTTTATAGCCCGGGTCATGAAACACGGGCAAATGATATTGCTGTATTTATGGAAAATGCAGGCAAATATTTTGAAAAAGAAATTTCGTTTACGCCCCAGACCATCCTGTATATTCTTGCAGCAGAGCATTGGAAGGCATTTGCGGTGAAAGAACTGCACGACGTATATGGTTTCCCGCACAATATTGACCGCTCACATTTGGCCATTGCCGCAGAAGACAATGATTTTTGGCGCAGCTTTTTGCCGCCTGTTGATCAACTTCCACCTTCTCTGGCGGCTCAGGTTACAAGGGCTTACGCCAAAAAGGACGGAACTTACAGTATGATCCCTTTTTTTGACCTGCTCGCCCTTCACGAATTGGGACATTCCTACACGGCTCAGGCGGGATTGAAAATGCACCGCAATTGGATGAGCGAATTGTTTGTGAACATCATGTTGCATACCTATGTGGCAGAAAAAGAACCGCAACTTTTGCAGGCACTGGAGACCTTTCCCAATATGGTACTTGGAGGTGGTAAGGCGGAATTTAAATACACCAATCTGGTAGATTTTGAAAGATTGTATGCCACACTGGGCATGGGTCCGAAGAATTATGGATGGTATCAATGCCGTCTACATTCCGCCGCAAAGGATATATACAATTCCGGGGGGAAAGAAGTGTTGAATAAATTATGGGAAGCATTGAAATCGCATCAGGAAGAAATGACAGACGAAGCATTCGTCAATCTGCTAAAAGAAGTGCATCCTTCGGTGGCGGAGGTTTATTTGGGGTGGGATGAGAAATAATTGAGAATCTGACTTACATAATACCTAATACCTAATAC
>JBBSDD010000138.1:0-6755 GCA_038249755.1 Flavobacteriales bacterium
CATCACCTGGTCGGGCTTGCGACATACAATGGTCATTGGAACAGGTATTGCCTTATTTCTTTTGGTCTGGTGGATCCTTCATAATTTCACCGATGCCGTGATGCCGCTGCTTGATTCGTTTACCACGGTATTCAGTTTTATTGCCACATGGATGGTAGCCAAACGGGTGCTGGAAAATTGGTTGTACTGGATCGTCATTGACGCGTTTACCATTTATTTATACCTTTCTCGCGGCCTGGAACTTTATGCGATGCTGTCTTTGGTATACACCATCCTGGCTGTTTATGGATTTTTTCATTGGCGAAAAGATTATCGCCAACAGATTTTATTAAATGAAATTGATTAAAGTGGCCATTACCGGGCCTGAGTCTACAGGAAAATCGGCACTGGCAGCGGCTTTGTCGGCTCATTTCCACACGACTTTTGCAGGAGAATATGCCCGTGAATATCTGTCCCGCACCAATGGTCTTTACGATTTGCAGGACATGACCCGAATCTGTGAAGGACAGATAGAACTGGAGGAATCAGCCATGGCCAACGCCAATGAGTTCTGCTTCTTTGATACAGATATGCCCGTGTTGAAAGTTTGGTCGCAATACAGGTTTGGTCTGGTGCCAGCGGCCATCGAGCAGGCATTTATGCAGCGCAAATACGATCTCCATTTATTGTGCATGACTGATTTGCCGTGGCAACCTGACGCTTTTCGCGAAAGTCCGGGGCAAGAGGAACGAGACCTGCTTTACATCATTTACCGGAACCTGCTGATAGATGGTCGAAGGCCATTTGTGGAAATATCCGGGACAGGAGATATTCGTTTTCAACAGGCGCTGAAAGCTTTGTCAAAAACCTTCGTGCTAAACAGCCGATAATTTTTTCGCATAGCCGATTAAACCGTTCTTTCAATATCTTTGCGCCATCTCACAGGGGTGCCTTACATCCAAAGTAGCCGAACGCGGCAAAAGGACAGGCTGAGATCAAACCCTATGTTTCCAATCTTGGGAAACATGCACCTGATCCGGGTAATGCCGGCGGAGGGAGAAAATTAGTTGGAACTGCTGCTTCCCTGAGTGGCGGCCATAACTAAATAAAATTACATCATGTTTAAATTAACAATGTACGCTGCAGTGGCAGCGGTGCTCATGCCAGGCATATCGTATGCCCAGGCGCAACTCAATGGCTTGGTTACCGGCAAGGATGGGCAAGTGCTTTCCGGTGCCTACGTCATTGTTGAAAACAGTTCTGGTCGCACCAATACTGCTTTCACCGATTATGCCGGCGGGTTTCAATTTTCAGGTTTGATCGATGGTCCCTATCCTGTGATGGTCAGGTATCTCGGATACGAAACATACCGCGACACCGTCGAGCTTTCTGGTCCATCTACCCGAATTTCTATCGATTTGATTCTACTGCCATTTTTGACCGATGAGGTTGTTGTGGAAGCTACCCGGCTTTCGCCCAATGCTCCTGCTACCTTTCAAAACATCGACAAGGAGGAGCTGAGCAAACTCAATCTGGGTCAGGATTTGCCTTTTCTGATCGGCTGGACCCCTTCGCTCGTGGCCACAAGCGATGCGGGTGCAGGAATCGGCTATACCGGCATTCGCATTCGCGGAAGCGACCAAACCAGAATCAATGTCACTGTCAATGGAATTCCAATCAATGACCCTGAATCCCAGGGCGTGTTTTGGGTCAATATGCCTGACCTCGCCAGCAGTCTGTCCAGTGTACAAATTCAACGTGGCCTCGGATCATCGACCAACGGATCCGGTGCTTTTGGGGCCTCGATCAATATGGAAACGGCAGGTGTCGAGCAGGAAGCCGGCGCGCTGATCAGCAACAGTTTCGGATCTTTCAATACGCGCAGACACACGGTTCAATTCAATTCTGGCCGACTCGGAAATGGTTTTGCCATGGAGGGTCGCTTGTCGCAAATAGCATCTGACGGCTATATTGATCGGGCATCAAGCGATCTTCGTAGTTACTACCTCTCCGGTGGTTATTACGGCAAAAAAACCATGGTGAAGGCCGTCACCTTTTCTGGAAAAGAACGGACGTACCAAAGTTGGTATGGCACGCCGCAGTCCAGGCTGGAAAATGACACGGATGGAATGTTAACACATGCTGCCAACGAAGGTTATACTGAAGCACAACTTGAAAATCTTCTCACATCAGGAAGAACATATAATTTCTACCAGTATGAAAATGAAGTGGATGATTATCAGCAAGACCATTATCAGCTTCACGCCACGCATATGATCACACCCGAACTGAAAATCTCAGTCGCCGGACATTATACGTATGGCGGTGGCTTCTTTGAGCAATACCGGCAAGGCGAAGATTGGCTGAACGATTATGGCAAATCCTATCCTGTGGTAGGTGCAGACACCATTTTTGAAACGGATTTGATCAGAAGAAGGTGGTTGGAAAACGATTTTTACGGAAGTACTTATTCCCTGAATTATCAGCGGGGCAGTCACGATGTGACGCTCGGAGGAGGTTCACATTTTTACCGGGGCGACCATTTTGGCGAAATAGTTTGGGCGGAGTTTGCCGGGCAAATTGCGCACAATGAAAGATACTATGAAGGGGTGGGCAACAAAGACGACCACAGCACCTATCTCAAATGGCAATATGGTTTAGACAAATGGAATTTGATGGCCGATCTGCAGGTTCGGCAAGTGGATTATGAAACCTTTGGCATGGACAATGACCTGGTGCCCATTGATGTGAAAACCGACTTCTTGTTCTTCAATCCAAAAGCAGGTGTGCGGTATAATTTAACAAATCAAAGTGCGGTGTATGCCTACCTCGGAAGGGGCAACAGGGAACCAGTGCGCAACGACTTTATAGACGCACCGGAAGGCCTAAGGCCGGTTTTTGAAACACTGAATAATCTTGAGATTGGTTATAATCTGACCCGTCCGGGAATGATTGTAAACATCAATGGATACTATATGGACTATCGAAACCAGCTTGTGGCTACAGGAGAATTGAACGATGTGGGCGCCATCGTGCGCAGGAATGTGGATGAAAGTTACCGGGCAGGAATTGAAGCTGATCTGACCTTCGAAATCGTGCGCAGGTTGAGATGGAATGTGAACGCAACGTTCAGCAGGAATAAAATTCAAACGTTCGATGAGGTTACCTATGATTACAGTGTGGATTTTGACGTGATCAACACCCGATTTATAGATACCGATATCGCCTTCAGTCCCGCTGTTATTGCCGCCAGCCGCATCATGTGGACGCCGGCTAAAAATCTGGAGATTGACCTCATTTCGAAATATGTCGGAGATCAATATCTGGACAATACACAGAATGAAGACCGGAAGATTGAAGCGTATACCACAACGGATTTCAGAATTGCTTACCGCGTGGAAAATTTGCTTTTCAAAGAAATTGAAGTGAGTTTGTTGGTCAACAATATATTCGATGCCCTGTATTCTTCCAATGGATACACGTATTCCTATATAGCTGGTACCCCGGTGACCGAAAACTTTTATTATCCCCAGGCGGGAATTAATTTTCTCGCGGGTCTGAACCTCAGGTTTTGATATTTAATGGGCGCGCAGGGAAAGCATTTTTTCCTGCGCTTCTTTAAATTTTTGGTGCGGTAGTTCGGGTCCTTCCCAGATGGTACCGAGCAGCACCACGCCGTGAAATCCCAGGTTTTCAACCTGTTCCAACTTATCCATGGTGATACCGCCAAATGCAAAAACAGGTTGTTTGGCCTGCGGAATCATGATCAACAGGGCCCGTTTGCTAAATCCGCCGGAAAGAGAACTGTGCGAGACACTGTCGAAAACCGGACTGAGAAATGTATATGTATAGGTCCGGCGATCGTTGGTAATATCGGTCAGTTTGTGATAGGTCCGGCTTAGGATCATGTCCGGATTCAACCGGCGCTTGAACCAAAGCTGCAAATGGTACATGCGGTTGCGGTGCCGGTGGTTGCGGCTGAGATGTATTCCGCCGAGGTTGAACTGATCCGCAAGGGTGTGGTATCCATGCAGAACCAGTTTTTTGCGGTATTCTTTTGGAAACATTTTGATATAATCAGACATCTCGCGGCGTGACATCCGCGGCTTGCGGATATGGAAATGACGCAAACCCAATTTAAACATGCGGGTCACTTCCTGCACTTCATTGTCGACTTCATAAGGATTTGAAATGACGACGATTTCCATTTCAGTTTTTTCTTAACAGGCTAAGTTCCTCGATCAACATGGGGTTTTCTTCAGCGCTGTTGCCCACCACAAGCATGTCGGCACCAGCTTCGTAAAGATTGATTGCATCTTTTGCCGACCGGATACCACCGCCTACAATCAACGGCATACCGACCGTTTTGCGCACTGCCGAAACCATGCCGGGCGACACCGGTTTTTCAGCGCCGCTGCCACCATCGAGATAAATGAGTTTCAACCCAAGCATTTCTCCGGCCAATGCGGTGGCGGCGGCAATCTCAGGCTTGTTGTATGGAAGTGGGAGGGAGTGACTGATATAATGGGCGGTAGTCGGGGCTCCGCAATTTACAAGCATGTATCCCGTGGGTATTGTTTCAAGGTTGGCTGCACGGATGGCAGGGGCAGCCACGACATGATGCCCGATCAGAAATTCCGGATTTCTCCCGCTTATGAGCGAGAGGAAAAGCATGGCGTGTGCATGTGGATTAATTTGCATCGGGCTCGATGGAAAGAGCACGACGGGAATTCTCGTGGTTTGCCGCAAGACCTCCACCGCATTGAATGGGAGATGTGTCGTAATCAGGCTTCCGCCAAAAAAAAGATAATCCACCTCGTACTGCTCAGCCCTTCGCGCCAGATCGATCAATTCGTCCAAACAGGAAATATCATCCGGATCAATAAGCCGGGCGAGCAATTTTTTGCCATGGCTGCAGTGGTTTTCGATATGTGAGAGGATATTCAAAATGCTTCTTTGCCAAATGTAAGTTTAATCGATTAAATAGGCCAACGCAAGATCGCCGGGAAAATATGAGGCCACCTTGTGGGCTATATTCTGCCCCTTTTTCTTTACAGAAACGATCGTTTCACCGGAAAGTGCATCGAAATTTTTGATTTCAATATCTCTGAAAGGAAGTTCGGTGCCATACGTTTTGAAAACGGCTTCTTTTACCGACCAGATCAGTGATAGCGCGCGAAGATCATCCGTGCTTTTTATCTTTGCAATTTCTTTTTCATCCGTAAAGCGGGGAGCGACGATACGGAGTTTCGGATCGATCCACTGGATATCCACTCCGGTGTTTTTTTGCGAAAGCAAAACCGCAACGGTTCTTCTGGAATGGCTGAAAGAAATTCGGGGGCCGTTAAAAAGGTATGGTTTCCCCTTCCGGTAAAGCTGAATGGCCTGGGGAAATATTCGGCAGAGCAGGAAGCGCGATGCATACCATTGCAATTGTTTTTCGGGATGGTTGATGGCTCTGCCTGCATCTATATTAAAATCCTGTTCTTCCAGCGAATGTTTGAAATAATCGAGTGATTCTTCGGCTTCCCAAAGCGCCACTTCCATTTCATCATGAGAACGGTAATAAATCAAAGGCATTTGACACAAATTTTCCCGATAAGGGTTTCTTGATCGCAAATATACTGAGCGTTAATTTGTATCTTTGCGCTTCAAAAATTAAAAGATTAATTTAGATGAACAAGTCTGCGGAAGTCAAGAGATTACCCTACAAAGTAAAAGACATTACCCTGGCCGACTGGGGAAGGAAAGAAATCAGGTTGGCTGAGGCCGAAATGCCTGGTTTGATGGCGCTGCGAAAAGAGTACGGTGCGAGCAAACCGCTTCAAGGCGCGCGCGTCGCAGGATGTCTGCACATGACTATTCAAACGGCGGTTTTAATAGAAACCCTTGTAGAACTGGGCGCCGAAGTGACCTGGTCGAGCTGCAATATTTTTTCTACCCAGGATCACGCTGCGGCAGCCATTGCGGCTACAGGTGTACCAGTGTTCGCGTGGAAGGGAATGAACGCCGAAGAATTTGACTGGTGTATTGAGCAAACCATTTTCTTCAAAAATGGCGAGCCTTTGAATATGATTCTGGATGATGGGGGAGACCTCACCAATATGGTATTTGACAAGTATCCGGAACTCGCTCAGGGAATCCGCGGTCTCTCAGAAGAGACCACCACCGGCGTGCACCGCCTTTACGAGCGTATGCGCAAAGGGACCTTAGTAATGCCTGCTATCAATGTGAATGACAGTGTAACCAAATCAAAATTTGACAACAAGTACGGTTGTAAAGAGTCGTTGGTGGATGCCATCCGTCGCGCTACAGATGTGATGATGGCTGGAAAAGTAGCTGTTGTGGCTGGTTATGGTGATGTAGGCAAAGGTTCGGCTGCTTCGCTTCGCGGTGCTGGTGCGCGTGTAATTGTTACGGAAATCGATCCCATATGCGCGCTTCAGGCTGCCATGGACGGATATGAGGTGAAGCCTATGATGGAAGCCGTGAAAGAAGTGGATATCGTGGTAACTGCTACCGGAAATAAAGACATCATTCACGGCAAACATTTCGAAGCCATGAAGGACAAAGTCATCGTGTGTAATATCGGACACTTCGACAATGAAATCGATGTGGCCTGGTTGAACAAAAATCATGGTAAGTCAAAAATCGAAATCAAACCGCAGGTAGATATGTATACCATAGGTGACAAAGATATCATCCTGTTGGCCGAAGGTCGTCTCGTAAACCTCGGATGTGCCACTGGTCACCCTTCATTCGTTATGTCCAATTCA
>JBBSDD010000139.1:0-6726 GCA_038249755.1 Flavobacteriales bacterium
CAAAGGATGACGATAGATTTTTCCAAAGGCATTCAACTGCTCGAGGTATACATTTTTATTCCCGATGGCTTCCATCAGCATGTTTTCGCTGGCATCTTCAAGACTTTCATTGGCTCGCACGAGTTTACCCGGGCAAGACCATGCACCCGCGTAAGGATTTTTATTAATTTTCTGAATGTAGATTTTCAGTTTCCCCTCCTCGAAGCCAAAGAGCACCACAGTGACTGAAACTCCGAGTTGAAAATATTCGTGAAGTGATTCATCACTTGCAAGCAATGGTGATTCTTTCATTGTTCCATTTAGGGTTTATAATACTTCAATGCTTCATCCATAAAAGCTTCCAAATCTTTCACACGTGTGTCGTCTGCAGGATGCGTACTCAAAAATTCCGGTGGTTTTCCGCCACCCGACTGCGCGGCCATTCGTTTCCAAAATTCAGGTGATTCGCGTGGGTCGTATCCGGCCATTGCCATGAAAACAAGACCCAGCTTGTCGGCCTCCGTTTCGTGAGAACGGGAAAATGCAAGCGTTCCCAGCCCGGTTCCAACACCAAATGATTGCATCACCAACATACGGGTTAACTCAGGTTCTTGAGAAGACAAAACATCCAGAGTCATTCCCGCACCCTGCACAATCAATCCCTGACTCATGCGCTCGTTTCCGTGACGCGCCACTGCATGTGCAACTTCATGTCCCATTACGACAGCGATTCCTGCTTCATCCTGGCAAATGGGCAGAATTCCGGTATAAAAAACAACACGGCCGCCGGGCATGCACCAGGCATTTACAGTGGGGTCGGCAATGGTATGAAAAGTCCAATCAAATTCGTCCAGTCTGTCTGACAAATCATTTTGCCGCATGTATTCATTGACGGCTTTTGAAATTCTATCACCTACCCTGCTTACCTTTTGCGCGTCAGCATTGGAAGAAGGAAGAGGTTGGTTGGCCTTTAAAAAATCAGAATAGGCTGTCGCGCTTAGCGAATTCATTTGAGATTCCGGAAGCAGGTTTAACTGGCGACGGCCTGTTATGGGCACTTTTGAACAGCCTATAACGATAAGCACAACAAGGCTGAGGGTAAAAAGAGACTTTTTCATTTGGAAATGTAGATGAGGGTAATAAAATTAATGATCCCGAATAATTTGCAATTATTGAGCCTCATTCATCTAATTTCTGCTGACAAGCCTCTATCGAGTAATGCCGTACACATTGGTTGCAGGATTTCAAACTCTCCCCGCTTCACGCCGCATTTTCCGTTGTGGTGGATAATGTGCGTGCATTGTTCGGCCTGAATGAGTGTATGTTCACAAACCTGCACCAAACTCTCGATAACGAAGTCGAATGTGTTGTGGTCGTCATTGTGTATAATGATCTCACTATGTTCTTTCAGCAGTGCATCGAGGTCTATTTCGGGGGCTACTTCTGTTTCAATATGAGTAAATCGCATAGCATGAAATTTTGGTTTCACAAAGCTACGAAACTCTACAAAAAGTGATGATGGATAATTATTGCAATATGCCGGGGATTACACACCCCAACCTGTGTATGTTATTGGCCTTCTTGCAGGATGATTTTACCACCACGAACAGCAGCGTAACGCGCTTCCTTTATACCCTCCGTTTGCATTGCGCGAAGGTATTCCACAGCGTCGGATTCGGATTGGAATTCGGGAGATAAGTACGTGGAAATTCCGTTTTCGTCCGTGATTCGTCGCACGTTCAGATCAGGGCGATCTAAAAAGAGATTGGCCAATTCACGTGGCACCTCGTTGCTGTATTTTCCAATAATCACTACATAAGTTAGCGGAGTCGGAGATTGGGATTTGGGTGAAGTCTGCTGACTTGTCTGTGGTGTAATACGATTTACTTCAGCAGCCAGAATTCCATTTCCCTGGTTGTTAAGAAGTGCCTGTGCTTCCGCCAAACCAATACGCTTGCCGTTGTAATACGCCGTGATAAACGCATCCGTAACTCCCGATGTGATGGCATTCTGTTTCCATGTTCCTGCTTCTGACACAGAGCCAAAACGACCTGTGGTATAGCGGATTTTTCCGGAAGGGATAAACTCACTATTGAGTTCTGTGAGGTTAAAAAGCCGATCAAGTTTTACCGGTTTGGAATAGACGCCGACCTGAACTGTAAAAAACAAGCCTGCGACCACTTCCACTTTTGTCGCTGCCGCCGCTTCGGGATCGTTGTAATAATCTGCTGAAGTCAATATCTTAACAGGCTCATCAACAACCTTCTTCGCAGAAGAAGCTGGCTCCTTCGGCAAATCAGCGACAGCTTGCTGATCAGCCTTTGTAGCCGTTTGAGCGAGGGCATTTAATTCTTTTTCGTCAGCAACAGTGAAATTTTCCATTTTTCGTACCTCAGCCACGATCAATGCGGCCTCGGCGCTGCTGAGTTTTTCTCCGTTCAGGTAAGCCACTACGAAAGCATCACTGTATCCTTTGCCCCTGATTCCGTTGCGCGCCACAACAGCTTCGCGGTATTTGGTAAAGAGACCAGCACGGTAACGCGTAATACCGTTATCCAGCTTTTCGCCCATCACCGGTGCAAATTCACCAAAAAGGTCTTGCGGAATCTTGTTGCGATACGCCCCCACCTGCACCTGGAAAATCAAGCCCAGTGGCATTTCAACATCAATTGGAATGGGGTTTTCAGCGGTGTACAACGGCTCGGGTGCTACGATAAACATCGTTTCTTTAACATCAGAGAAATTTGTTTTTTCAGCAATAATCTCGACCAGTGCCAGCCAATTTCCGCCGGTAGGAACTGTCTCATCCAAAGGCGATCGATCTTCTGCTTTGGCGAGTTCGGCAGAGGTCAGGTCTGACTGAACGATGCTGTAGCCCGGAACATCAATTACCCTGCTCAGCTCAGCCAATTCGCGTGCGGGCAGCTTCCTGGCGATGGTTGCGATTTCCTGTTCTTTTCTGGTGCGCTGTTTTCTCAGATCTTCAGCTTGCTGAGCTGCGACGGCAGCAATCTGGTATTGTACCTGGGCTTCGCTGGTTAGTCTTTTTGCTTTATTTGTCAGGAAGGTTTTGTCATCCTCCACAGTTTCGTATTGCACCATATTCTGGAGCCTGACAGCTTCTTTTTGCTTTTCGCCAGCTTCAGCAGTGCTTGTTCTTGCAAAGGCCGCCTGATTTTCTTCCAACGTGCGCAGACTGTCGGCGATAACAACGGAAGCAAGATATTTCAGTTGATCAGGTGAATCCTGGAGGAGCCTCGCTCCCACCTCGTCTATTTGAGATTTGGTACGAATCATTGCCAATCGCTCCACGTCATTTGTGGCAGCAGGAACGCGACTGTTCACCTGAAGTTGAGTTGTTTTGGCGATTAATGTTTGTTGGTCATTCAAAGTCATGGTTTCCGCATATTGGGCGGTGACCGGTGTGATGTAGGTTCGATCCGGGAGCGGTTCTGTATTTTCAACCAACGTCGGAGGCTGGGCATCAACTGATGAAATTTCATTTTCAGTGTGCACGTCGACAGGTTGCGATACCTCGCTCTCAAGTACAGTTCCTTCAGATGGTGGAACGAGAACAATTGCCGACCGGAGTGCCACTTTTTTTTCCAGGTCTGCAATGGATTGATTCAAATCGCCCAAATCTGTTATGAGGTCAAGTTCAAGTTTGAGAAATCCAGAATTCGCTACAGTTTCCGAAGGATCGATTTCGGCGCGTATACGTCGGTTTTCTTCAATCGCTTTTTCCACTTCCGTGAAATCCTGCTGATAAGATCTGAGTTGTTCTTTTTCAGTTGTTTCCAACTGAGCAAACCCGAGTTTTTTTACATTTCGCTCGCTTGCACGTTGGAAATATTCGATTTCTGCCAGGTTGGAGGTTGTAATATCTTCATTGAGTTGCCGATCCAGCGCGGATACCTCCGCTGATAGTATATTAAATTCATTGAATAACTCCTTGCGCTGCGCTGGATCCGTGGTCTCGGGGTACGCATTGAGCAATTCTTTAGCCCGTTGCCTGTTTCGTTCTGCCTTTTCAATGTCGCTTCGCATCTGACTAAACTGCACGTTGGCATTCAACGATTGGTAATCCAAATTTTTAAATGCGGAAGGCTGTTCAATAGCAAACAGCAGGTTTTCAGGAGACATATCGATCAATTCATCGGCATCATATGCGGGCCCGTTGTCTGCTATAGCCTCCGTCTGGGTTTTGCTGGTGATCTCAGCTTGTTGCGCTTCCGTTTCGCTGTACAACCGGTCTGATTCCTGTAATTTGTCCGCCGCAATGTCGTCGAGCTGCTGGATTTGATACTGAAGCACGTCGCGTTGCGTATCGTCCGTGGTCGCATCCAATTTGCGAATGAGGTCTGCTACTTTGCTTTCTATCTGCCCGGCCATTTCCGCATTCAGGCTGGCGAGCGCTTTCATTTCAGCCTCTGGAGCAAAGCCAGATTCTGTGATTCTCTTCATCTGGATTTCAAATATGGAATCGAACACGGCCAAATGGTCGGTTTCCATTTCAAAAACCTTACTTTCGGTTTTTGCCTGAACATCCGTTTCGATTGTTTTCGAACCCGTCGAAATTTCAGCAATATCGTCCTCACCCGTATCTTCTCCAGTCAGCAATCGCGCCAACTTAGCCTTATCCGCATGGAGTTCATCAACCGCAGTAAATCGGTCAGCCAGCAATTTTTGATAGCGCATTTCCACGCCCGGCGATTGTTTGCCATCTTCCGGACTTTTCATAGCAGCCACAAGGGTTATTTCTGCCTGAAGCGCTTTGAGAAACTTCTCATGCAGTTGGATTCGTCGCGCGTATTGTACACTTTTGTCCGTTTCATTTTCGAGTGACACCAACTTATCTTCGTAGCCCGGCATCACCAAATCGCGGGAGTATGGCTTGTCCAGGAATAATTCCTGTTCTCTGCTGATGGTGCCAGTGTCAACAACTTTTGGCACAGAAGGGCTCGAATCTGTCGCATCACTGGCCACCAATTCACCATATTCTTTTGCTTCTGCCGATCGCGGCACGTATGCCATTCTGCCGTCGAGAATTGCGCGATCCTGACGAATCTCCAACACTTTGATTCTCCGCAGCTCGATGAGCTCATCGGAAGTTTTCATTCCTGGTTTTGCTTGAGCGATTGCAGCATCGAGCGATGTAATCAAACCTTCATTCAGGTCGATGCGCTTTTCTGAAATCTCCGGAGCGCTGAGACCCGAAAGTTCGATGGAAGTAAGTTCAGGCAAATAATCTCCATCCAAGGCATCGATCTTACGGATGTAATCTACTTTGCTGTGAACGTCGGGCATCTTCTGTTCGAGTCGGGTGATCAAGGCCGGATCGAGGGCTGTAACATCGCTTTCTGCACGGGCCACAGCATCGGTCGATGCTTGATTTTCAGTATTAACGACTAGCTGCAAACCTGCCACTAATCTTTCTCTTGACTGAATCTCATTTTCCTTTTCGGATTTTAGCTTTTTGTATTCGGCGAGTTGTTCCTGCAAATTGGCTTTATCGGAAGGATTTTTGGCGATGGAGCCTTCCAGCTCAGCGACTGATTCATCAATGATGCTCACCCAATCCTGTGCGGCCTGAATTTTCGCCTTTTCCGCTGCCAGCTGTAATTCAGGAGATTGATTGGCATGTGTTTCGTCGGCCACTTCTCTTGCCTTCGCAACCTTGCTGGCATTTCCCGTGGTTGTTTCTGCCTGGTGGTCAACTGTGGTCTGGGCCAGTTGGGTTTTTTCTGTCACTGAAGGCAGTACAGCACCCTGGGGTTCTTTATCATCCTTGTTTTGGCGCGTGGTACTTTCTGTGGAAGCACTTTTTAACGCTAAGCCTTCTGATTCATTAACAGGCTTCTCTGAAGGTGTTGGTACCTGATCGGCAGGGCGGGAAGGAGATTTACTATCTGGCTTGGATTTTTCGTCTGGCGAATTGTTTTGCGCGGTTTCCACGCTGGTAATGGTTACAGAAGGAGAAAACGAATTCGGTGTTTTAAACTGGTTTTCAGTGTCCACTTCTTGGGCAATTTCACGCCTTGAGTCCACGGCATTTTCAAGAGGTTGGCGATCAGTGGCCGTTTCAGTCTGTATATCTGCTTCGGTAGTCTCCAACTGCGAAGTGTCTGGCTTTGGCAAGTCAACCAACGTACTTTCACTATTTTTAGATCCTGCGATTGGCGTTGTAATCCCGTCATTGGTACGCTTTGCATCTTCGATGGCTGCTTCGTTCACTTTTATTGCCGACTCCGTCCTTGCGTCTGATTCTGATTTGGAATTTGGCGCTTGAAAAGTACTTTCAGGTTTTAAAACGGAATCAGAGACTGGGCGTGACTCCTTCATATTTTCTGCAATCTCTGCGGATGGCACTTGGTTGTCTGTTTTAGCCGCGTTGCCTGTGGTCGATTTTACGGGCGAATCAGGTGTTGTGGCCGTCGGTTTTTCAACAGAAACGCTTCCAGAAGCTGTACCAATTCTTTCAGGAGGTGTTTGTGTTGATGAAACTTTTGCAGGTTGTGAAGTTGTCTGAGATTGGGTAGTTGTGGCTTGGGGTTGATCGAGAGAAGCTATTTCTGATGTGGCATTGACGGGCTCCGGTGATTTGGTTGGTGTTTCGCGCGTTCCTGATTCTTGGGTGGTTTGTGCAGTCTGGGTTTCACCATCTGCAAATGCATCATCGGTTTTTTGTAAAGGACTGTTTTCGGCTCTGGCCAGCGCAAGATCTGTCTCGTCCACCGCATAACTTTG
>JBBSDD010000140.1:0-6702 GCA_038249755.1 Flavobacteriales bacterium
AGTGGACAATCGAAGACGGTGTTACACGTGCGTGATACGCTTCGGGTGTGTGATGTTGCCGGACCTGAAGTGGTTGAACAATCAGCATCGATATGGCTAAACATAAGTAAAACCCCATCAGCAGGCGCTGTAAGACTTACTGAGCCCTGACCTGCCGCCAAAATTATCAAATCGACGTCCGCTACTGTAACGTAGTAATCGGGATTTGATAGTGTGAATACATAATCATCACCAGCCACAACGGTTACAGGGCTAAATTCATACGTATAGGCATCACTTGGCGAACTTGCTGTTGCACCGCATGCCGGTTCGAGTTCTCCATAGAAGGAGTCAGCTGTCACACATCCTTCAAAAGGAGTTTCTGCCCCAATACACACGCAATCATCACCCAATGTACTTTCCGTACCAGCGGGCTCAAAAGAGAGCGTGATGTCAATATTGGCATTCACCTGCGGACCTTCATTAAAGCTCAACCGCACCAATACAGTCCAGTCTCCTGATACATCTGTCAGTGAGCCTATATTTAATGAACCTTCTAACAGACCAGGCTGTGTAAGGGATGAAGGTTGCCACTCATCCGCGTTTCCACCCGGTGCGCCATTGGTTACGTTTACACCATTCGGGTCGAGAATCTGAACACGGAATTCATTTCTCCATGAGTTTGCAAGAACTTCGCCTGCGGCAGTTATATTCAGATCATAATCTCCTACCAATCCGGCAGGAACGGTGATGGTATAAGCTGGATTGTCTGCAAATGTATTGGGGAAACCCAAAGTTTCTGTGGCAACTGTTTCGCTGTATGAATCACCTGTACCCGTTAAGGTACAAGCATCGCCAATGTTGGCATATACACCATCCCCAAGATCACAGTCGAAAGCAGTTCCAACGCATTCGCAATCTCCGTTTACAGTGGCGTCAAAAAAGCCAGCAATTGTGCAGACATCGCCAATATTGGCTTCGAGTACAGGACAATCAAAATCGCAAGCACCTGGCAATACGCTTCGCGTGTGGGTCGTTGCACCTCCAGTAGTTGTCGGGCAATCAGGACCAATGTGAGAATACATGCGATAGTTTCCGGCCACGAGTGGGGTGTAATTTACAGATCCTTGACCAAATGCCAGAATTGAAGTTCCATCACTGTTTGTAACAGTGACGAAGTAATTTGCATTGCTTGTAAAGAAAGTATATTGAAGATTCGCATCTACAATAGTGACTGGAGAATATTCGAAAGTCCAGGAACTGGTAGAGCTGTTTACCTGGGGACCACTGCAAACAGGAAATAAAGAGCTAAAGCTGGTTCCGGTGTTACAACCTGCAAAAACAATAGGTGTTCCACCTGTACAATCGCAATTGTTATCAATGGTCGTTCCGGCTGTAAAAATGTCACCATCATCACAAGCAGCTCCGAAATTGGCGGAGATAAGCGGACAATCGAATGTTCCCAGCTGTTCGATTCTCACATCATCGAAATACATATAATAATCGCCTGCAACCCACTGTCCGAAGAGACGAATTCTTGTAGAACTGCCTGCGGGTGCGAGACTTCCATTAATAGTGTGTGTATATTCACTGCACGATGTTGATGCGGTATAATTGGCACTATTTACAGTAAAGACGGTTGTATAGTTAACCCCGCCATCAGTTGATAACTGCAACCTGAGTTCTCCCCATCCTGTAATTGGGATTGGCAACCCTACATTTGCAGGGATTAGGGTACCCTGGAAGTTCAGGAGTTTTAAATCGAATGTTACATTGATGTTGTCTCCATTGGAGGTCCAAAGTGGAGCGGCTACCGAGCCGGTTTGGGCAGAGGCAGAAGACCAGAGATTTCGTCTTAAACTGCCGAGACCTGCACATGGTGCATTGGGTGCTGCAACCCGGGTGAATCCGACATAGGTCCAGTTGGCTGGTGTGGTTAATGCATCGAATCCCTGTTCGATGAGAACTTGTGCGTTGGCGTTTTGCATATTCAGCGAAAACATGCCAAAAAAGAGCAGGGCGCTACAGGCCCATGCCCACTTCGTAAAGAGCATTTTCATGGTTAGAAATTGTTGGTTAAAAATAATTGGTTTAAAAATGACCGGTCTCCACAATAGAAATTACGGATTAACGGCCGTTAAATTACGGTTAATTTAAGGTAATATTCGACGAACTTGCAAATTTGACATATGTTATATTTTAGGTTCCACCCTCAACCAACTAATAATCAAGGTCAATAAGTTTTTAACGATTATTGATAAAGTGAGGTGAGCCTCCTTTTTCAGAACAATGATGAGGTTGATTCTTCATTATGGAGAGGCTACGGATGGAAGTTTTAATTTCGAAAAAGGTCCATTGTTTATTTGAAGGGTCCTTGGTATTCAGTCTTTATGATTCTCCTTAATCCTTATGTCTGGTTTTACAGAATTTAAACGTGCACATTTCCAAAAAATAAACCGGGAATTGAAAGCTGGTCAATTCCCGGTTATCAAATCTAAGTATACCCTGCAACCGAAGGGGCAACTCAATATTTATTCTACTTCAGCAGCATCTTCATCCTTGCGGTTTCTGTGACGACCAAGGTGAATAGCGTGCGGCTTGGCTTCAATACCATGACCATATCGACGTGCATAAACCCAGGTGAGCTCTGCACCGAAAAAGAGTATGAGACATGAATAAGACACCCATAATAAAACCAAAATCAAAGACCCGGCTGCACCATAAGCCGAGCCCGGATCCGAATTACCAAAATAAAGTCCAAGTGCAAATTTCCCAATCTCAAAAAGAACTGCTGTAACTATGGCTCCCACCCAAACCGTCTTCCAGCGTACCTTGGCATCTGGCAAAAAGCGAAATAACAGGGCAAAAAGCGCCGTAATGACACCTAGAGAAATCAATTCGTTCACCACAAAAACTAGATATACCATTATTCCGGGTAACAGTTGATCTATAAGGCCCTGAAGCAAAGATATCAAGGCTGTAAGCGCAAAGCTGATCAGCAGCAAAAATCCGATGACAAGAATAAAAGCGAAACTTGTGGCTCTGTCAATCAGAAGTTTTTTAATACCGGCATTTGGATCTGTTTTAATATCCCAAATATGATTGATTGAAATCTGTAAGTGATAGAATACCCCAGTGGCGCCGAAAAGGAGACTGGCTATTCCAATGATCGTTGCTACCAGGCTTTTATTTCCTTCTTGGGTTTCGGCAGTCATTTCGATGATAGCCTTTGCAGCTTCGGGACTCACTGCAGCGGAAATTTCTTCATTGAGCTGGCCGGAAACAATATCCTGTCCCCATATGGCCCCAACTGTGTTGATGATTATCACCACCAGCCCGGGAAGAGACAAAAGCGCATAATAAGCTACGATGGCACTGAGCCTCCACGGATCATCTTTGTTCCATTCCTGATATGTTTCTTTCAAGACTGAAGGAAGATGTTTGATATGAAATTTAAGCTCTACAGGACTCTCCACCATTCGAATAAGGATAAAAATTTAAATTGACATTCGTCAAAAATTAGTTTTTTAAGGTTCTGACTATAAAATCAAACTGCTCATATTTCGTAATTGACCGGGAATGCGCTTTGCGGTAAAACAAATGACAGGCCAACATATATGTTTGAGCATCTGTCATTCAAGTAGCCCGGTCAAAAATCGGAATTTTTTCCGAAAGGAATATGGAGCGGTCTGCTGACATAAGGCTGTCATTGCCTGCTGCTCTGTTATGGCCTATATTATCTCCGCAAAAACGGCACACGTAACCGGAAAGTGTTTTTCATCAGTGAACGTCTTTATATAGCAGGCGCCGCGCACCCCTTTGAAAGAACTCAATCATTCCGCATTATTACCACGAGGCAGTTTTACGCGGGAGGGCACAAACTTTCTATCATTGTAAACGGAGAGGAGAAGACGCAAGATGATTTCCTGCTGACATCGAAGAAGGTCTAAAAATTTGAATACCAATAGTTTAATTTCAATTGATAAATTAATTATTCTCAGATTGTTTTGATCGGCTGAAGAAGATTGGCCGGATTTCAGAAAAAAAATGGCGTGTGAAATGAACATTTTTTGGTTTATCAAGTTATTAAATCTGAAACTCAGAGCGAAGGATTGTAGAGAAGAGAGTCATTCGAAGTAGTAGTAGTAGTAGAAGTAGTAGGGGAGAGCAGTTCGCAAGAGCTGCTCTTTTTTTGTGCCCGTCGGCAAAAGGAACTTTGAGATGCCATATTCCAACTTCCAGATTTACAACCAGTCTGTCAATTTTGGTCAAACAGTTGATTTAAATCCTCAGGCATTGCATTGTCTTCGAAATATTGCACAAGCTTGTCAACGCGTTCGGCTGAAAAACCCAGTTCAACACCAATGTGTTCCAATAGCCTCAACTCTTCGGGAGCCTTTTTCCTATCGATATGTGCGAGCACAACGAGTTCGCAAAGTTGCCTGCGTTGATCGTCTTCGCTTTTTGCAAGGCGGTGCGGTACAAGGTCGGGATATTTTGCAATCCGCTGAAAAGTGGCTCCGTCGACTCCCATGCGCAGGGCCAGACTTTGCACCAAAATCATTTCGTGGGGCGTAACCTCTCCATCGGCTCTGGCCAATTGAATGAGGTTCGCTACATGCGTTTCTTTGTTCATTGATAAATTTTGGTGTGAAAGAAAGAAAAAAATTTTGAGTTCAAATGGTGATTCATAATCAATCCGTAACCTGAATTGCTTTGTGAGGCAATTTTTTTCTGAACCTGAAGTGAAGGATATAAATAAAAGTCTGAATGGGTGACATTGACCACGGAATCCCAATGGTCTATTTCCCGGAAGGGCTGCCTGATCAATTTATATTTCAGGTTGACTAACTTTGGCACATGGGTAAATCAGGTGCGATTTGGAGGATGGGACTATGTGCGGGAATGTTTATTTTTCTTTATGCCTGCAATCGGCCTGTTCCCAAAGAGGAACGCGCAACCAATCCTCCCACAGATCAGATGCGGTCCCTTGATCCTGTCGATTTGTATAACGGCCTTTTGCGCAAGCATATCAATAGAACTGGTGATATCCATTACAGAGGTTTTCAGGTGGACAGCGCGAAGCTAAATACATATTTCGATTATCTTGAATCGATTACACCCGGCGATTCGGCCTGGAGCCGCGCCGACAGTATGGCTTTTTTTATCAATGCCTTCAATGCTGCAACCATCCATTTGATCATTCAATATTATCCAATTCCCTCTATTACAGAAATCGGAAAAGAACCCCATGGTGCGGAAAACACCAACTGGATAAAAGATGTATCGCCGGAAACCACAACTCCCTTCGACCTGCCAGTGATACGCCTCGGCGGCAGAAACAGAAGCCTGAATGAGATCCGGAATCAGCTACGTGAATTTGACGATCCGCGGATTCATTTTGCTCTCGTAAATGGCACCCACGGTGCGCCCAAGCTGGCGAGGTCGTCTTACGCGGGTCCTGTGCTCAACGAACAACTCGAAGAGGCGGTACGTTATTTTTTTCAGCTTCCCTACAAAAACCGGCTCAGTCCGTCAAAACCCGAATTGGCTCCTTTGATGCGCGATTTTGCCGCCGATTTTCAAACAGATTCTACGGTCATACTTGATTTTGTAAACAGATACAGCCGCGTGCAATTGAATCCGGCTGCCACACCCACTTTTTTGCCATACGACTGGAGGTTGAACGGTTATTGATCCTATGAAAAAGCAAGAGATACTTTACCCCGGGTAATTCCTGAAATCTACTTTATGTACCATATTATCTACCACAAATCTGATGAGGCAGTCCTTATAAAGGAAGTTGTTCCGCTTTTTACCCACGAAAAAGTGCATCTCGTCGATGTGGAATTAATAGCCGAAAGGCAGTGGGAGAAAGGTGATGTCGTAATGACGTATCTCGACCAAATTCGCGTCCGTGAATTTGTAAAACATTCATTAGACAAGAATTTGAGCATGGCTTTTTTGCCGCATCCCGGAGCCACGAAAGTATTGAAAGGCCTTGGTACTGGTCAGAAAATGGAGGATGTAATTGCTGAAATTGAAATTCAATCTGAACCCCAAAAGATCGATGTGATGCTCTGCAATGGCGTGCCTGTTTTTCAGGCTGTAAGCGTTGGAGAAGTATTCGCTTTGGAAGGAGGGGGAGTTACCTACAATTTTTTCAGACAGGTTTGGCGATTTCTTCAAAACATCAAAAAGCTGGGCTCCTTTGCGCACAAGGGTGTGTCCTTGCAAATGGGTGATGAAAAATTGATGAAAACCAGCGCACTGGGTATTGTTGCTGTGAGTCATGCCAAAGGTTCTGTGGTGGCGAGACGTTTGGTATCCGACGGAGCCGTCAATGATGGTTTCTTGTATACCCTCATTCTCGCGCCCCAAAACGTGCTCACCGTTATCGGATTTTTACTGCAAAGTCTGCTCCCGGCCAAAAAACGCTTTCTTCAATTGCCCGGTTTTATTGGCTACATAAAGTCAGAAGCTCTCAAAATATGTTTTGAAACTCCCACAACATTTACCATTGATGGAGAGAAATTTGAAAGTGATACCATCGTACTTTCCGTTAGAAAAAAAGCCATCAATCTGGTGCACCCCAGCCAGTTTTTGAAATCCGAAAAGAAGGACTCTGCCAAGTCCGTCAAGACAGAAAATTTGCCGAAAGGCGAAAAAAGGGAAGAGCTGATCAGGTACAGCCTGCCCTGGCTGCCCCGGGCGACTGCCGAA
>JBBSDD010000141.1:0-6596 GCA_038249755.1 Flavobacteriales bacterium
AGATAGAGCGCGGCAAAGAGCACAAATAATCCACCAATTTTATGGGTGCGTCTGTCGCGCAGGAAAAGACCAAACTTTCCATTCGAACTTTTGGACGGAGGTGAAGCGGCTTTGCCGGTGCTCTTCAGGCGATTTTTTTTGGCCATTTATAGTTTGAATCTGTAGCGCGTAATTTTCAAAATTAAGGATACACAGCATACATAACGTGACAGATAAGCGAGGTATTTCAACAAAGCGCTGTTGAATTTATTTTTTGACACCAACGCCTTTTTACTGATGAACACTATTTCAAGTAGATGGATAAAGCTTGAATGGAGAAAGTCATTCCTCTTTGCGTTATTTCTTCACACATTATCGAGGATGTTAACAATCTTTCAATTGGTCTTTTATTATATGTAAACAGTAGTTTGGCACACCTTCGCCATTCTCTTGATCATTTCAAAAACTGATCGACCCGACACATTCTCAGCCTTTTTGGGAATAATTTTTCCACAATTCTTTCAGGTTGTATTGAATATCCGATCACGGCATCTGAACAAGTGGAGATATAAACCTCTTGTAAACATCAACAGCATGATCCTGTTAAAACTTTACCTTTGCGGAAGGAGAAAATTTCGGAAGTGTAACACTTAAATAAAATCAAAATATATGGCTGATGAAAGCGCGAATCACAATTTGAAGGAGGCCACATTTGGTGCGGGCTGTTTTTGGTGTGTAGAATCTGTTTTCAAATCCCTTTCCGGTGTTCACCACGTGGAATCGGGCTACAGTGGGGGACATATCAAAAATCCTGCATACCGCGAAGTATGTGAAGGCCGGACTGGCCATGCAGAAGTAATTAGGGTAGTTTTTGACCCATCGGTTATTGGCTTTCAGAAATTATTGGAAGTTTTCTTCCAAACCCATGATCCCACCACCTTGAACAGGCAAGGAGCTGATGAAGGAACGCAATACAGAAGTGTGATTTTTTATCACAGTGATGATCAAAAATCAGAAGCACTGATTGCAAAACAAGCCGCAGAAGAAAGTGGATTGTGGATGAGTCCCATCGTGACGCTCATCGAACCATTGGATAATTACTATAAAGCGGAAGACTATCATCAGAATTATTTTCAAATGAATCCGAATCAACCCTATTGCGCTGCAGTTATACGGCCCAAGATGGAAAAATTCAGGAAAAAATTTGAAGCGCTGATGAAAGTTGCGGAGAAGAGTTGATTTGAGAAATCACTTGCGAGAAAACTTGTATATACGAGATCTTCCTGGCTTTCTTTTCAAACAGAAATTGAGTCACTGTTGCCTGACGATTCTTCTTTTTTTCATCTTTCCCGGTTATACCAAAGCCCAATTTTTACAACCTGCTGATACGCTCAACTCAAAACGCGTAAATATTGTTGGAATTGGTGGAGGTCTTGTATATGCTTCGGCGACCACTGCACTGAGCATTGCGTGGTATGGTGACTACCCCCGACAGACCTTTGGTTTCTTCAACGACAATGATCAGTGGCTGCTAATGGATAAAGCCGGTCATGCGCTGACTGGATATCAGGTGGGCAGATATGGTTTTGAATCCTTGCAGTGGGCAGGCATCAGTGCCCCGGTAAGTTCCTTAATTGGAGGAAGTTATAGCCTTCTTTTTCTGACTACCTTGGAAGTTTTGGATGGTTATTCCGCCGGATGGGGATTCAGTTGGGGCGACATGGCCGCCAATGTCACTGGAGTCGGCTTATTTGTAGGGCAGCAATTTCTTTGGAATGAGCAGCGGGTCGCTATGAAATTTAGTTACTCACCAACGAATTTAACCAGTTTCCGGCCGGAATTGTTGGGCTCAAGCCACCCCGAACAAATCCTTAAAGATTATAATGGTCAGACTGTATGGCTCTCTGTGAATCCCGCTTCATTTTTTCCCCAAAGGGAAATCCTTCCATGGTTGAATATAGCCCTGGGATATGGTGCAAACGGAATGCTCGGAGGAAGTGATAATCCATTAATAAACAGAGCCGGAGAAGTATTGCCGGTCATGGATCGGTATCGACAGTATTATCTCAGCCTGGATATCGATTTGTCCCGAATAGAAACCAGATCAAATGTATTGAAAACGATCTTCAGCGTCGTAGGATTCGTTAAAATTCCGGCACCGGCCATTGAATTTAGCCATGGAGATATACAGTGGCACTGGATTCATTTCTGAAAAGTAAGCCGCGTATAAACTGGCAAATGATCACTGTATCCGCCTAAATATTCATTACCACCATAAGTTCGGAAAGGTGCTTCATCGCCCTGTTTTTCATCCAGGTAGATCATTTGGGGTGTCAAATACGGTTGTGCAGAACCATCAATCACGTGCAGCCCTTTTCCATCCACGAGTGATGCGCTGACAATAATCTGATCAAGAAAATCCCAATCACCGCGGTAATTGTACGAACCCCTATGATCTTTTTTCATACCTGACATGAGATTGACTAAGTCGCCTGTTTGCGTATCGTCAGACTTTGCTATTGATTTTAGCGATTGATTTTCAGGATAGTCATTGAAATCACCGAGGCAAATAATATGTGCGAGGTGATCGGCAGACTGTAAACTGTCAATCGCTTCCCGAAGCACCTTTGCGGCAGCCAAACGTTTTGGTTCACTTACTTTTGCACCACCATAGCGTGATGGCCAGTGATTTACAAAAACATGGATCTCCAGTGCTTTTTTTGTGCGAAGTTTCGCATAAAGAATGTCTCTGGTGGGCCTTTCTCCTTCGGGCATTGGAACTTCAAAGACCTTGCTGTTGAGTAAATTAAACTTGCGCGCGCCGTAAATCAACGCAACGTCAATTCCTCTTTCATCCGGACTATCTATGTGCAAAACGGAATAATCGTGCTTCCGCAAATCAGGTGAGTTGATCAAGTCGCGCACAACAGCTTCATTTTCAATTTCACACAATCCAACAATGGAGCTTTGTCCTGAAGTAAAACCAGCAATGACCTCTGAAAGCATCCTGATTTTATCCCCATATTTCTTCGAATTCCACGCTTTTTCAGAACCTGGCAGATATTCTTCGTCATCGATTGCTGGATCATTGATCGTATCAAACAAATTTTCTACGTTATAAAACCCAATGACGATTTCATTTTTTGCAGGTTTCTGATCTGTTTTGGTATTTTTCAATCCACTGCAGCCCGTCGCAAGAAGACCGACAAAAAATATAAATGCCATGCAACGGTGTCGCATCATCGGAAATGTGAAGATCATTTTACCTTTGTTTACTATTCGGCTGCGAATTTACTATTACCAGCAAGAGAAAAAGGAATTCATTTCACATCCACATGCAATATAAGCCAGGTGATCAGGTTGATTTTTTAGATATGGAAGGCTCGGGTGTCGTTTCCCGGATTAAGGGAGATATGATCTTCGTGAAAGATGATAGCGGTTTTGAATATCCTTGTATGACCGGAGACATCATTTTGCGGAAGCCCAATGCAGACTTATTTCTCACTTTCGAGAATCCTGAATTGAATACCAGAATTTCGGATGATTTGGAATCCGGATCAGTTCGAAAGAAACTTCGTCGTTCAGAATCAGGGGCAGAGCGGGATGCGATTCACGAAATTGATTTGCACATTCATGAATTGCTGGATTCAAATGCCAACCTATCGAATTACGAAATGGTTAAGATTCAAATGGCGCACTTCACCAGAATGATGGATTTGGCTTATGAACAGCGAATTGCAAAACTGGTTTTTATCCACGGTGTTGGCAAAGGCGTCCTGAAACAGGAAATTATTCAGGCGCTGCAATTTTTTCCGGATTGTGAGTACCGCGATGCAGATTTTCGATTGTACGGGCAGGGTGCGACGGAAGTAAATATCCGATTTCATTAAGCTGGGCTGCAATTCGTCAGAAATACTAATCCTGAGCCGCGACAGGCACCATGGGCTCAGCAAAATGTTTTGCAAACTCCTCAAATGAAATTTCTTTCACATTTCGTGGAATGACAAAAGTTTCCAGAGTTACATTGCCTTTTTCGATTTTTTTGGCAACGAAATGCATATGCAAATTGTTTTGCTTCACTTCGTAGTCCATGGGTAATCCACCCAAGTCAGGAAACTGAGGTACAAGCATTCCGTTGTACATGGTATCATTAAAATAAACCGTCAATGTATCATTTCCATTGATGCCAAATGCCTTTTTGCAGGATAATCCCAGAATATTTTTTCGACCTTCGTCGGAAATAACAGGGTAGGGTTTTATTTTTTGCAATGTCGATATTGATTCCTTGTCTAGTCTCACGTAAAACTCTTCACCAATAAAGTTCATGAGAAGCACACCAGAATCATCTTCGGAATTTGAAATAAAAACTTGGCGTCCTCCACCAGCGATAGGCTGTTCAAAACGAGATGCATTTCCTTTTATTGTCAAAATGCTCTCGGAAGGTAATAGGGAAATATACTGTCCCACCGACGAGTCATCAGTTTTGTAGGTCACTTGATAATAAATACGCCCTTCAAACTGGCTGTAAGCTTGTAAGCCTATGAGCAAGATAAAGACAAACGTGCAAAGCTCTTTGTAAAGTTTTGTCATAATTCAAATGTTTCCACCAACTGCGCCAATTCAATATCCATCATTTCTCTGGAAATCGTTGAATACTCTTCTTCCCCAGGATTTAGATCCTCTTCCACAGGCTTCGCTGTGACTGAGATGGCCTGAAGACGCATCCTGATGCCAAATTCTTCAATTTCGTAAGCCATTAACACACCTTCTATCTCGTGATATTGGGTGCACCAATTAGGCGAGGTCATATTGATCTCATTGGTATAATAAACTTCTATTTCGGCCATACCTACCTCTTCGAAAATGATGAGCGCTTTTTGACAGCGATATCCAGCAATGGTATCGATGTCGTCCGTTTTGATCACAGTCATTTTTGGATATGCACTCAACATTTTATTCACATCAGTCTCGTTCATTTTAACCTTAATTTTCTTTCTGAAAATCTTTAATTGATGTTCCAGCGTTTTGGTTGACTGATCTGCCACAATTCGATTTTTAAATACCCCACCAGCAGTTTCAAAATTTGAAGCAAAGGAATTCTGAGAGAAGGCATATGTCATCCGATCTGGTAAGAGACTGGCCGTAATACTTTCTTCAGTGACTTCCGGAAAACTGATGCTATACTCAATAATTCCTGTATCCATGCGATGATCAAGCATGCGTTCGGAGATTTGATTGCACGCCACGGCAAGCAATGCCATCATGAAAACAGGCGTAAGCCACAAAAGCTGAACGGCGAATTGTGTATCCCGATTTGAGGGGGGAGTCGAAATATTCAAAGCAGTTTTATTTTGGTCAGGTTGATTCAACAAGTGCGAAGGTTAGAAGTAATACGGTGCAGATACGGAACTTCGACACACAGGGTTTCGCTCAGTGGTTTAGATTTGTCGATCAGACCTTTCTATGGCACCGCGAATTAACAATTTGTTTTGCTTTTTCGGCACCACTTCGACAGGAAATAATCGGGTTTTATGATCGTGTTAAAAATGCAATCTTTGCAGCGCTCGACCAAAGGGAAAAACCCGACAACGTTAGACCATCAACATTTGAATTTTAGGCATGAAAAAAATCAAACTTATTGAAGTTAGATCAGAAATAGGTGCAGGGACAAGAGGAGCCAGCCTCGGTATCGATGCCCTCAAAACGGCTTGTCTTGACAAAAAGTCAGACTATTTTATCCAATATCCTTCAACGGAGGTCGAGACCTACAACGACGTTCTTTTTCAGGAAACGACAACGAAACATGCGAAATACATTGAATATGTGTATGACACATGCGTGAATGTAGCAACAGAAGTTGCCAATGCGCTTCGCAACAAGTATTTTCCAATCGTGCTCGCCGGAGATCACAGTTCTGCTGCAGGAACAATTGCTGGCATCAAGCGTGCGAGAAGAAAAAAACGCCTTGGAGTCATATGGGTCGATGCCCATGCCGATATTCAAACGCCGTTTACCACAGGCTCTGGCAATGTGCACGGTATGCCACTGGCTGCAGCCATGGCTGAGGATAATCTTGACCTCAAAACAAATGATATCAGCAAGGAGACTTTGAAATTTTGGGAGAAATTTAAAAATATGAGTTTCCGGGGACCCAAAATTAATCCCAACGACATTGTATATATCGCCGTCAGGGATGTGGATGGCCCGGAAAAAGCGCTGATTAAAAAACACAAAATCCGCAACTTCGTCATGGCTGAAATTATGGCGAAAGGCGTTGCAAAAGTTGCAGAAGAAGCGCTCGATCACTTATGGGATTGTGATAATATCTATGTGAGTTTTGATGTTGATTCGATGGATACGAATATCTCGGTAGGCACCGGAACCCCCGTTGAAAATGGTTTAAAAGTAGCACAGGTGAAAGAATTATTGACGATACTGGTATCGGACAGAAGCGTGTGTTGCTTTGAGATGGTGGAAGTAAATCCCACCCTTGACTCGGAAAATATGATGGCAGAAGTGGCATTTGATATTTTGGAAATAACCACGGAAGCCTTGAAGAACCGATAGAAATTGGAAATTATTCAATAAATCATTGAACTACAAATGCTGGGATTGCG
>JBBSDD010000142.1:0-6556 GCA_038249755.1 Flavobacteriales bacterium
TTACGCCTACTTCAAAATTGCTGAAGGTTGTGACAGGCCCTGTTCATTTTGCGCCATTCCCCTCATGCGGGGAAAACACCTCAGCACACCGATTGAAGAATTGGTTACGAGAGCGAAGTCTCTGGCTGCGAAAGGCACGAAAGAACTTATTCTTATCGCGCAGGATCTGACTTATTATGGTCTTGACCTGTACAAGAAACGTGAGCTTGCCAGATTGGTCGATCAACTTTCAGAGGTGGACGGCATTGATTGGATACGGCTGCATTATGCTTTTCCCAGTGGGTTTCCGATGGAGGTGCTCGATGTGATGCGGGAACGCGAAAACGTATGTAATTATCTCGACATTCCATTGCAACATGCAAGCACACGAATGCTCACAGCCATGCGAAGGGGTATCACAAGAGAAAAAACCACCGATTTGATCTACCGGATTCGCGAGCGCGTGCCGGGAATTTCGATAAGAACCACACTTATTTCAGGTTTTCCTGGAGAATCTGAAAGAGATCAGGAAGAAATGCTTGAATGGGTGGAAGAAATGCGTTTTGACCGTTTGGGGGTTTTCACATACTCGCACGAAGAGGATACCCATGCTTATAAACTGGTAGATGATGTGCCGCAGGAAGTAAAATTGGCGAGGGCTGAAGAAATTATGGATTTGCAATCAGGCATTTCCCATGCGGTAAACGAATCGAAAGTGGGTCAGACCCTTCGCGTCATGATTGACAAAGTGGAAGGCGACAATTATCTCGGACGCACTGAAGCCGATTCTCCCGAAGTTGACAACGAGGTAATCATTCCAAAAAGCAGTGGATATGCCCGAATCGGGGATTTTGCCCAGGTGAAAATTACAGAAGCGGCACCGTATGATCTTTTCGGGAAACTTGAATCAGACCATATCCCGGTAGACTCAATATAAATCCGGAAATTTGTCGGGTGCTGTTTCGCGAATCATGCGGTAAGCTGCTTCCACGACATCATCTACATTCGGTTTTGAAAAATAATCTCCATCACTGCCATAGGCAGTTCGGTGTGGTTTTGCTGTGAGGGTTACAGGTCGGCTGTCCAGCAAATAATAACCCTTTTGCTCATTTAGAATTTTGTCCAGAATGAAGGCCGATGCGCCACCGGGAACATCCTCATCAACAATCATCAGGCGATTTGTTTTGGCGAGGCTTTTTGCGATGAGGTGATTGATGTCAAAGGGTAACAAGGTGCGTACATCGATAAGTTCTGCACGGATTCCGAGTTCCCGAAGTTCCAGTACAGCATTTTGCACGAGATTGCATGTCGATCCATAAGATACGATCGTCAGATCTTCACCTTCCTCTACAATTTCGGGAACGCCGAGTGGTGTGGTAAAATCCCCCAGATTTACAGGCATCATTTCTTTGGAGCGATAGCCATTAAGCGGTTCGACTACAAGAGCGGGGTCATCACCTTTGATCAGCGTATTGTAAAAGCCAGCAGCAGTGCGCATATTACGGGGCACACAAATATATATTCCCCGCAGTGCATGGATAATCATACCCATGGGTGATCCCGAATGCCAAACACCTTCCAACCGGTGGCCTCTCGTGCTGATGATCAATGGAGCCTTTTGGCCCCCACGCGTGCGGTAATGCAATGTTGCCAGGTCATCGCTCAAAATCTGGATGGCATAAAGCAGGTAATCGAGGTACTGGATTTCAGCAATGGGCCTCAATCCCCGCATGGCCATCCCAATACCTTGACCGATAATTGTCGCTTCCCGGATGCCCGTATCAGAAACACGCAATTCTCCAAAACGGTCCTGCATGCCTTCCATCGTCTGGTTTACACCACCAATCTTTCCAACATCTTCACCGAAAGCAAGTATTTCAGGATGGCGTTCAAAGAGAACGGCAAAATTATCCCGGATGATCAGCCTGCCATCCACCTTTTCGGGCTTATCGCCAAAGTCGGCAGCAACTTCTGTCACTTTAAGCGCAGAGAACTTGCTACCGGAATATAAATGCGAGCTGTATTTTTCGTTGTTCTTCGTTTCCTGCTGGCGAATCCATGTAATGAGTTGATCGCGGGTTTCCCCGCGTTCTCCCCTGAGCATTCTCAGTGCTTTTCGGGCTGAATTGATCACATCTCTTCTGATGGGATCCTGCATTTTTGCCAATTCAGCACTTAATGGTTCGATCTGCAGCTTCTCTGCTGTTTTGAATTCAGAGGAGTTCAAAATATTGAGAAGTTCGCTCCGCTCCGCATTAATTTCTCCCTGAAAATCATTCCAGGCAGCTTTTTGCGCTGTTCGAACATCTTTGCGCGCCTGGTCTTCTATTGCATCCAAATCTTCTTTGGATACCAGTTCATGTGATAAAATCCATTCACGCATTTTGGCGAGACAGTCAAATTCTTTTGCCCAGTCCAGTCTTTCTTTAGATTTATACCGTTCGTGCGATCCGGAAGTGGAGTGGCCCTGCGGTTGAGTCATGTCTTCCACGTGAATCATTACCGGAACATGTTCTTCCCTGGCAATGGCGACACCTTTTTCATAAGCTTTCACCAGTGCCGGATAATCCCAACCTTTTACGCGGATTATTTCATATCCGGGATTGTCTGAATCGCGTTGCAAGCCTTTTAGCAGTTCTGATATACTTCCCTTTGTCGTCTGATATTTTTTCGGCACCGATATGCCGTATCCGTCATCCCATATGGAAATCACCATGGGCACCTGCAGAACCCCTGCCGCATTGACTGTTTCAAAAAACACACCTTCGCTTGTGCTGGCATCGCCGATCGTCCCAAATGCCACTTCGTTTCCCTGACGACTGAATTTTTCAAATCCGGAGGCCAATCCATCGTGGTTGCGATAAACTTTTGAAGCCTGCGCTAAGCCGAGAAGTCTGGGCATCTGCGCAGCTGTAGGCGAAATATCGGCTGAAGAATTTTTTTGTGCGGTTAGATCTTTCCAGTTACCGTCATCTTCAAGCGTCCGGGTAGAAAAATGTCCACCCATCTGTCGTCCAGCACTTGCTGGTTCTTTGCGGATGTCGGTATGGGCATATAGTGCAGCAAAGGCTTGTTGGATGGTGAGGGCTCCTATGGCCATCATAAACGTTTGGTCGCGGTAATATCCCGATCGAAAATCACCGTTTTGAAACTGCTTGGCCATAGCGATTTGCGCTACCTCTTTGCCATCCCCAAAAATGCCGAATTTGGCCTTACCAGTTAGAACTTCTTTTCTGCCCAGCAGGGAAGTTTCGCGGCTTTCGCATGCAAGTTTATAATCAGAAATAACTTCTTTGATAAATACTTCTTCGCGCGCCTCAATGGCTTCCTGTTGTTGATTCATAGATGATGGTTCTTGAGCAGGGCAAAGATAATAAAACAGGCAGGTTTCTCACCATACCCATGTTCAAGTCGGGACGCGCTCAGTTGATGCCAACCCAGACAGCGGGGATGAAATTGGGCATCTCATAGTGGTTTTGCACCGATGTTTTACAGGGATTTTCTTCATTATCTTCTACCTCGTTTTGACCGAGATACACGAAGCTTACCAGAAGAAAAGTCATACTCAAAATTGTAAAACCAGCGAGGGAAAAAAGTCTTTTGGTCATTTGGTTGTTTTTTTAAGCGGCCTGCGCCATTCACACAGGCCGCTTTATGTTGCTTGTTTAATGTTTGCTTTTTAAAAGTTGCCCCTTGAAATCGTGTCAGAATTGTTTGACATTTCATCTTTCTGCCCAGATGCATTTGCCTCAGGGCATGATGTACATATTAATCCTTCTCTTGTCATAAGCCAGTTATGATTCACCATTCGCCTGTCGTAGGTATTGGATACATTGGGAATGTTATCGAGGATGTCGGATGTGCGTTCAGTCAAATACACCGAGCGGCCTACAGGCAGATATAGTGTATATCGCACCTCTTGAGCCCGTAGCTTTTTGCCTTTCGGCAAAGCGAAATAAGGATGAATCTTCAGAGTGTCATTTGAAACTGCGATGTGCGATTCCACCGCAGCCGCATTTTCCATGGCGTCCTTCTGGCTATTGCCTGATGCGCTGCGCATCATTTCCATTCGGGGTATGGTATCTGTTTGATTCATGGCTACTGTAAATTTGCTCTTTCCGAGGTACACTATATTTGTCGAATCCATTCCTGGAAATGTTACAGCACCTGAATAAAAAAACCTTCCGCGTTCAAATCCTGAACGAAACCGATAGACCGGCTCTGATCCCCCATCGATATCCACCACGATGGTTTGCGCTGTCGGGAGTTGGATGGATAATTTCTCAGAATACACTGTATCCATGTGAAATTCTTTCGCCAGAAGCCCCCCACTGGTCGCCAACAAGGTGACAGCGCAAAACCATAAAACCAGCAAAATCAATGCGGCGTAACCCGGTATTTTCCTATAGTCAAATAACAAACGAATGCCAACGAGTAGAAATGCAAGCACCGGAATAAAGATGACAAAAAATACGCCGGCAATAACCAGGTTCTGTTGCGCGCGACTGACGAAAGTTGCATCCATCAGACTCCGCACCTGATCGTCGATCTGCACGCCGTTGTTGCTATACTGCAATACGGTTTCCCATCCAATTAAAGCGCTGATTAAAAACATGATACCGGCGATACCTGCGATGAAAAGGACCACACCGAGAATCTTACCAATGAGTTGAACTACAAGACTCACCATCCTCATGATAAAGCGGCCCACAGAATTGAGGAAATTTCCTAATTCGTTTCCCACGGAGCGGAACTGTTCGGACTTAATGTTGTTTTTTTTTCCAAAATCTTTGATGTCTTGTTTTACATCCTCAAAGGATTCAGACACCTTTCGGGAAATGTTATCAACTGTCACGGGTTCTCCGTGCATTTCGAGTTTTTCCGCTGTGGTTTTTGCTTTGGGAAGGATGACAGTAAGAATGAGATATATCAGCAATCCACTTCCGAAAAACACAAACAGAACCGCGAAAATTGCGCGCAGGATGATCGGATCCCATCCGAAATATGCACTGATGCCACTACAGGTTCCAAACAAAATCTTGTCGTCCGGATCGCGGAATATGCGTTTTGACCCGGTGCGACGAAATCTGTTTTCGGTATTTCCGGAAAATTCGGATTCAGAATCATCCGCGTAATCTTCCGGTTGTCCCATAATAGCGATCACTTCATCGACATCACCGATCGTGATGGCTTGTTTTTGAGCAGTGGTGCGCTCAAGAAACAATTCTGCTATCCGCAGCTCAATATCTGCAATGATTTCATCCGTGCTTTCGCTTTCGCTAAAATAGCTTCTGATGGCCAGGAGGTAGGCATTGAGTTTGTCGTAAGCATTTTCTTCAATATTGAAAACGCGGCCTCCAATGTTTACACTGATTGTTTTATTCATGACGATTGGTAATAATTGTTTGGTTGACAGCAATGACGAGTTCTTCCCAGGTATCTGTAAGTTCTTTTAGAAAAATTATACCAGTGGGCGTGAGTCGGTAGTATTTTCTGGGTGGTCCGGATTTCGATTCCTCCCACCTGTAATCAAGAATGCCTGCATTTTTTAATCTTGTCAGAAGTGGATATAAGGTGCCCTCCACCACAATCAGTTTTGATTTTTTAAGCGCGTCAATGATATCAGAAGGATACATCTCCTGATGTTTGAGCAATTGGAGAATACAAAACTCCAATACCCCTTTTCGCATTTGCGCCTGTGTGTTTTCAATTTTCATATATCCTCCGATTCATGTCAAAAGTGGCATTCGTTTACCTGACAAATGTATTTTATATATGGTACTATGCAAAACAAAGTACCAATTATTTTTTTAGTACTGTGAGGAATGGCTAAAGTGCTGGATGGACGGCTCCGGGAAAGGTTGAACTGGCATTTGAAACTTTCTTTAGCTTGTGTGGGTATACCCTCCACACCATTGAAAGTGAATTATGAAAAAATTTGTTATCATTTTATTTGCAACAGCGGGAATTCTCATCCTTCAATCCTGTGGTAGTTCATACAAGGATTGTGGAGCCTATTCGCACCATGAAAGTGGGGATCGGCCAACTTACGATGAGGTACAATAAAAATTGCGCTCTTCCCGACAACATTCGTTTGTCACCTATTCAATTGTTACAGGCTCGTCGCACAAGCCGGGAAAGAACGGATTAAGGTGATGATTTTTCGTTTTATAAAAAAAGCGGCTGCCTCAAGGGGCAGCCGCTTTGATTTAAAAATTTGCCGAAAGGCAAAACCTTACCGTGCAATCAAAAATTTAGAGATCAAAACTTCCTTATCGGATGTCATACGATAAACGTAAACACCATTTGGCAGCGAAGAGCCATTAAATTCCAGTCTGTATGTTTGTCCAGCATTTACGACCTCATTCAGGAGGCTTTCCACCTGGCGTCCATTCATATCAAATACTTATAATGTGGTGTATTCAGAATGCGCTGGTACCAATTCCACAAATGATATACCCGAAGTAGGATTTGGCATAGTATTTAATAAAGAATTGTTCTCAAATGGACGGCTCTGAATCTGAGAGTCGATTTGATCATCGCAATTATGAATGGCAACCACACCATCCACATCGAA
>JBBSDD010000143.1:0-6536 GCA_038249755.1 Flavobacteriales bacterium
CATCTGCGGGAAAACAACCTTCCACGTCCGTCACCACCAAACTCACCTGTGGCAATGGGAATACACGCACTGTCTGATATGCGGTATCCACACATCCGAAACCCGATTGACCTACCATTCGAACATTGAATTCCATCGTGGTGTCAGAAAGATTTACGAAAGTATATGAAGCGTTGGGTAGGAAAGACTCATTTCCATCACCAAACGCCCAGAAATAAGTGGCCGCACCAAACGATTGATTGATAAAATTTACAGGCAGCGGAGAACATCCTTCGGCATCTGGCGAAAAAGCGGCCGTGACCTCCGGATACACCGTGATATTGACCGTGGCTGTATCCCGGCATCCAAAATCCGTAGAAGCCACCATACTCACAGCATACACTTGCTGAATAAACGAAGTTGAATTAAAAGTATGGGTATGCAGCAAGGCCGTTGTGTCAGAAATCTGACCTTCTCCATAGTTCCAATTAAAGGAATTGGCTATTGAGCTATTGTTCTGAAAAGTTACGTCAAGAGGAGCGCATCCGGCTGTTGTATTCGGAATGATGCTCGCGTTGGGCTTGGGATATACTACCAGCGAACTGCGGGCAGTGTCTTCACAGCCGTAGATTGAGGTAGCTATCAACTGGATATCAAAAGTATCGGGTACCGCCAGATTGGTCTGGTATCCACCGATGGGATTTTGAGCGAGATTGACCACCCCATTTCCGAGATCCCATTGATAAATACTGGCGTTTTGAGAATTGTTCTGAAAAGTAAATGTGAGCGGTGAACAGCCCTCAAGCGGATGTGTGAAGGCAGCCACCACGGGGGGATATACCTGCACATTTCGGGTGAACGTGCGGCTGCATCCGTTTTCCGTAAAAGCAGTCAACTGGACTGTGTAAGTTATGGTCTGTGTCGTATTGTTTTCAAATGTATGAGTGTGAAACTGGGCAAGTGTATCCGATGTGGATCCATCACCATAACTCCAAAAAACTGAATCGGCCAGGATAGACTGGTTGTCGAATGTCACAGTAAGAGGTCCGCAACCAGACGTCAGATTGACCGAAAATTGGGTGATGGGATTTGGATTCACCACAACCTGCGCCGAGGCCGTATCGTTGCAACCAAATGCAGAAGTGGCCACGAGTTGAGCGGTATAGGTAATCGGCAGCAGGGTGTTGTTCAAATACGTGTGCTGCGGATTTGGCGCGTTGGAAATGGTACCGTCACCAAAACTCCATGCGTAAGCGATGCCCCCTGTGACAAATGGAAACTGCACCGTATAGGGGGCACAACCCGTATCGGCCACAAGGGTAAAATCAAAATTGGGTTTCGGATATACCTGAATGGATGCGGTGGTGGTGTCATTACAACCATTCGGGGTCAAAGCGATGAGGGTGACAGTATAATTGACAAGCGAAAAAGTGTTGTTCTCAAATTCGTGCGAAGGATTGGTTTCTGTGCTCAAAGGCGAACCATCACCAAAATCCCAGATATAACCCGACGCATTGGAGGAGTTATTCAAAAAATTCGCAGGCAAAGGTGCGCAGGCTGGCGTATAAAAGGACTGAAACAATGCTTGAGCACCGGGATTTACTGTAACATTGGCACTGCTGGTGTCGGTACATCCAAAAGCTGTTCTTGCAATAAGTCGGACTGTGTATACTGAATCCTGATTTCCAAAATTCGTGTAGGTATGTGTCGGATTTTCGTCTCCACTACCTCCCCCATCTCCAAAAAGCCAGGTATAAGTTACGCCGCCAACACTTGCGTTGTTGAAGTCAACAGTAAGCGGACCGCAACCTGTTAATGGCGCCATCGTGAAAACCGACGTCGGCGCGGGTTCGGCATTTACTGTAAAAAAATGCGTATCGCTGCAATGAGCGGTAGAAACCTCAAGGGTCACCACATAGGAGCCAAATGCAGCATAAGAATGATTCGGATTCTGTTGAGTACTGGTATTTCCATCACCAAAATCCCAATCCCAGCTGATGATGGGATCTCCAGCCATACTGGAGGAGAGATCTGTGAAAGAACCTTGCGCGCCCACGCAAATATCCTGGAGCATGAAATTGGCCACCGGAGATTGGTGCACACGAACGATTTGGGTATCCGTATTTTTACATCCATTGGGCGACTCTACCGTAAGAGCCACATTATACCCCCCAACCGTGGAATACGTTTGCATCGGTGGATTTTGAAGTATGCTGGTATTGCCATTGCCAAAACTCCATTCCCAGCCTGTGATCGTCCCTGTAGAATTGTCGGTAAATGTGACTTCCAACAGATCACACGCTTCCATTAAATTAAAATCGATAATGGCTTCCGGACGAGGCAAAACTACAATGGGTATGGTGACCACATCCTGACAGGGAGAATTGGGACCTCCCACTGCCGCTGTCAACGTTACATTAAAATTTCCCGGATTGGGGAATACCCTTGTAATGGTTGTGCTTCCGGAAAACACCAGAGGTGACCCGTTTCCAAAATTCCATATAAAATGGGTCGCATTGGCCGAAGAACTGTTGGTAAAAACAATAGATTGTCCTGCGCAAATGGTCGTGGCCGAAGCTGAGGCTGCTGCCGTAGGCGGTGGCACGATTTGAATGGTGATGGTGGCAGCGTCGATCCCACAGAGATTGCTGTCGAGCAAAGTGGCTGTGTAAGTTCCGATAGCCGGATAAGAAAGCGTTTGTGGAAAAGTAGGTGGCCAGGCCCTCCAGTCAATAATAGAATCATAACCCAGACCCCAGTAATCGCCGAAATTCCAGTACTCGTAGCGCTGGAAAATATTTCCCTGGAAAAGACAGTTACGGTATGTGGTGTTGGTAAGGGTAACCTGATTGTCGGGCCAGCATAAAATCGTTGCAGTGGACGTAATGGCAGCATCATCAATATCCCAAATTCGAATGGGGTTAAATGTCGCCTGACTTGGTCCACCCTGAACTGTATTACAATTGTTTTGAGCAGTTAGAGTAACCACAGTCTCACAGGTTACGGTACCTACCTGATAAGTGTGACTGATCGTCTGACCGAGATTGGTGTAGTCATAGACTTGAACGGGCGACCCATCACCAAAGTCCCAGGTAAAAACGGTTGTGGTGGACGTATTCGTACTAGAATTGATAAACTGCATCGTTTGTGGAGCACAGGCCTGGGTAAGACCACCCACCGGAATCTGAATAGAAGAACTCGTGGCCTGCTCCATTACCAATGTACCATTTACCGTACAGCCCGTAGATGTGGCAATAAAAGTCACGTTGTAAATGGCTACGGCAGCCGGATAGACGTGCGCGATTGCCGCTGGAGGCACAAGGCTGGCCCCGGTTTGCGCAGGTGAACCATCCCCCCAGTTGATCGACCATGCGCCAATACTATTCGGCGATTGAATGTTCAGCACAAAGTTACCTCCGCCGCAGCTGTACCAGGTCGGATTATTGGACGGATTGCCATTAAAATCAAACAATTGACACTGAGCAGAGGCACGAAACTGGACGAAAAGCATGCCCAGCAGAAGCCCTAAACCTATCTTTTTTGCTGTCCTCATCATGCCCGCATATACGGCAGCAGTTGGGAAAGGTTAGCAACAGAGAGACGTGGGAAGGATAATGAACTTGGCGTCAGGCAAAATCCAAGTCGGAATAATCAATTGGGCCAGATCCGAATCTGAAAAAAAATAAAATCAGTGCGGATTGCTAAATGATTCGTTTGCTACGAATTCTGTATCGGTTAATGTTTCCAGAAAATTTACAAGATCGTTGATCGCGACTTCACTCAACCCGAGCCCGGTGCCCTGCATTTTCATCAAAGGATCGAGTGTAGGTGATGGGTGGCCCCCGGAGTTGTAATGTTCGATCACTTCCCGCAAAGTAGCAAATCTGCCATCGTGCATGTAGGGAGCTGTGAGGGCAATGTTTCTGAGCGAAGGGGTTTTGAAAACACCGGCATCATAGGGTTGACCGGTTACCTCAGCCCTTCCCAAATCTGTTAAAACCGAATCGAGGCCGTTGTTGTGAAAACCATGATCCGTAAATTCAATTAAAGCGCCGCCATGGCAGTGGAAACAATCTCCACCGTTTTGCCCTCCCGGAAATATTTGAGGGTCGCCAGCTTCCGCCAAAAAAAGCTCAAGGCCGCGCTGTTCTGACGTGGTGAGCACAGCCCCTCCGGTCCGCAAGGCCCGATCAAATTTTGAATCAGCAGAAATCATGGTGCGTAAAAACTGGGCCAGGGCATAGGTGATTCGCACACTATCAACGCAAGGTGTACCGAAGGCGCCGGTAAACTTTTCCTGATAAAGGGGAGATTCCGCAATTCTGCTCACTGCTTCAGGCCATGTGAGATCCATTTCCTGCGGATGGGCAACTGGTTCGAGCAATTGCTCTTCGAGGGTCAATGCCCTCCCATCCCAAAAAAACTTATTATTCCATGCGAGATTCATCATCGCCATGCTGTTACGGCGGGTGGGGTTACCATACAGACCAATGCTGAAGGCCGCGTTGTCACTAAAAGCAGCTTCCGGAGCGTGACAGGAACCACAACTGATGGCATTATTTCGCGAAAGCGCGGTTTCCCAAAAAAGATGTCTGCCCAGATCCACACCTTCCACGGTGAGCGGATTGTCAGCCGGAATCACCGGCGCAGAAAAAAAGAAAGGCACATCCAGTTCGTAAGGTGTTCCCGCAGACCCATCGGAAGGACAGATGGAGGTGATTTGCGTGCCGTCACCATTTTCGCCTTCATCATCTTTACAGCCGTAAGTGGCAAGCACCAAAACCGGAAGAATCAACCGCACCAAATATGACATCAAACCCCTGAACTTTATATGCATGATCAAATCTTTTACAGGTTTAAAGATACCTTCTCAAAATTAAGGCAACAACTCAAAAGCCGCAGCTGAGTTATTGGCCATTCGAATGCCTACTTCTATATTGGCCAGTGCTCCGTGATATTCGTGTTCTTCGCGCAAATCTATTTCAGAAGATTCATTTTTGAAAAGCCGCCCCAAATCGACTGAAAAATTCAGCGCGGTAGCAGAACCTGGACCAGCCGTAAATTCCCTCTCAAAAATTTCAACATTTCTGAAAAGTGTATCACGACCGGTATGAAAGGCAAAGGTATTTGGTAAACTTTCACCCGACTGAGGCAAGGTATCATACCGCCCTTCAATGGTAAAAAACCGGTAGCCAGTCTGCCAAACCCAGTACATTCCATTTGACTCGCTCAGGGGATGAAGTGGATCGTATACAGAAATCAGAAAGTCGGGATTGGCCGTCCCATTGAGATGTTGTGGCACACCGAGATCAAAAGAAATTCCGGTATAATTTCCATCCGGAATTTCAAAATTCCAGGAGGTTTTATCATTTCGGATATCGTAGAATTCTATATCAGAAATTGTGGTGGTACCGCCTGATCCATGAAGCTGAATATTGGACAAATAAAATTTGAGATTCCACATTTCCACCGCGCAATCCTGGGCATTGACAAACCTATCTGTGATACCTAATTCCTCACCCTCAAAAACCGGCGTAATAGCAACACGCATGGCAGCCGGACCAGTTTCGGGAGGCGTCGGTTCGTCGTCCCGATCACATCCAGTAAGCGCAAAAAAGACACTTGTTAAAATCAAAAAAGCCCCCAACCGGCCTGAAACAAAGAAAAAATTATTTTTCATGGTGCATTAAGTACAAAAAAATGAACAATTACCCCCGGAGCAATCGGGAACAATGTCGTAAGTTTATCGGAGACTATCCGTAACATATGTCACAATTTCTCATTTACAAATCGTCGGCAGGGTCTGGCAAGACCACAGCCCTTATTGGCATTTTCTTAAAACTTACCCTGTCGAGCCCGCGGCCAGATGCTTTCAAACAGGTGCTCGCCATCACCTTTACCAACAAGGCTGCCAATGAAATGAAGGAAAGGCTGATCTCAGAACTTGACAAGCTGAGCAATTTGCCCGAGCCCTATACCGGAAACGATTTCATGACCAATATGTTGCTGGAAGAGACAGGCCTTTCGGCAAATGAAATTCGCCAGAGAGCCTGGAATACCTTTCAGCTTTTGCTGCACGACTACGGTGATTTGGCGATCAGCACCATCGATCAGTTCAACCACCGCCTCATCCGCACATTTAGCCGGGAGCTGAATCTCAAAGCCGACTTTGAGGTGGAACTTGATGAAAAAAATCTCTTCCACGAAGCGGTCATCCGCGTGGTGGATCAGGTGGGCAAAGACGAACACCTCACCCGCCACCTGGTCGGTTTCATCACCCACATGCTCGGCGATGACAAAAAAGTGAATCTGGTAACCCAACTCGAAAACCTGCGACCACTTATCCTCAGCGAGGACGCGCTGGAGCCGCTCGCCGCTCTCCAGTCTTTCGACAAAACGGAATATCCGGATATCATCAAATTTTTGCGCACACAAACACGGGCGTACGAAAAGGCTGTAAAAACGATGGGTGAAGAAACCCTCAGTTGGATTGATTCCGTAGGCATTTCCGAGGCCGACCTCGCAGGCAAATCCAATAGTTGGCTCAGCTACTTCCG
>JBBSDD010000144.1:0-6472 GCA_038249755.1 Flavobacteriales bacterium
AAGACCAATATCATCGACGCGGTACATTACCTCTCGGCGTGTAAAAGTTATTTCAACCCCATCGATACCCAGAATATTCTTCACGGAGAAGACTTTTTTGTGGTGGAAGGCATTTTTGAGAATGGAGAAGGTGCCGACAAAATCTACTGCGGCGTAAAACGCGGCCAGAAAAAAGTGTTCCGGCGCAACAAAACGGAATACGAACGACTCGCCGAACACATCGGACGGTATCCCGCTGTGGTCATTTCCCCTTACGACAAGGATTTGATCAGCGAGGGCAGCGAAGTGAGAAGACGTTTTATGGACAGCATCATCTCGCAGTACAACAGACAGTACCTCGAATGGCTCATGGCGTACAACAAGGTGTTGCAGCAGCGCAACAGCCTGCTCCGCTATTTTTGGGAAAACCGGACTTTTGAAGCCGACAACCTCGAGGTGTGGAGCCTCCAGCTCGCCGACCTTGCGGTAAAAATACATGGAGAGCGGGCGAAATTCATTGATCTGTTCACACCGGTATTTTTGAAACATTATGCCGCTATCAGCGGCAATGCCGAAGATGTGCAAATCAAATACCGCTCAGACCTGGCAGAGGGAAATTTTACGGAAGTGCTCAAGGCAAATGAAGAGAAAGACCGCCGCAGTTCGTACACCAACGTGGGCACGCACAAAGATGACCTGCGGTTGAAAATTGCCGGACATCCGTTGAAAAAATTCGGTTCACAGGGCCAGCAAAAGACGTATCTTATCGCTTTGAAACTGGCCCAGTTTGACCTGATCAAAGAAACGACCAAACGGGTGCCCATCCTGCTGCTCGACGATATCTTTGACAAGATAGACGATGTGCGGGTGCAGCACCTGATGAAGTTGGTGACCGATCACCGCTTTGGTCAGATTTTTATCACAGACACACATGCAGAGCGCATCTCCAATATTTTTAGAGAGATCAGCGAAAGCGTAAAGATTTTTGACATAAGTGGAGGAAAAGTAAATGAAAAGAACTGAAAACGAGGAAACATTTGGCGGGGTACTGAACAGGCTGCTCAAAGCCTATGGCCTGGAAGACGGTTACCACGCTGCTGCCGTCATCACCCACTGGGAAAAACTGATGGGCACCGCGGTGGCGAAACGCACCAAAGAAGTAAAACTCAACAAGGGCACACTTACCATCTACCTCGAATCGGCCTCTTTAAGACAGGAACTCAGTTTCTCTAAAGAGAAAATCGCCGAAAAAATCAATGCCGAGATGGATATGAACCTCGTCCAGCGGGTGGAATTTCGGTGAGAAATTCGCCCGGCCTTCAAATCAGTAAATTCTGAAGGAAACCAGAGCAGTTTATTTCTTCTCGTTGAGATCCCAACTGTAGTCCATATATTTTAATTCCACACCCTCTTTAATCTTTGTTTTGCTGTATTTGTTGATATACGCGGGAATAGATGGAGCTGCATTTTTAAAATCATCTCCATACCATTTCATCAGCGGTGATACTTTCGGTGCATCGGCGGTAATCTTATTTCGAGAAGTACTATTGAAGAAATGCATGGACTGATCTTCCAGCTGGGCATCGAGATTTTTGGCTGTGAATGCTTCGTTGCGCAATTTGGGACAGGAGAAGGCCGCGCAGACGAGGGCAAAATGGATGCGTGGTTCGTCAAATTCCTTTCGGATGATTGAATGTTCGAGGTTGTTGAGGTCATACGTTTGCCCTGATATTTGAATGAATTTGATATCCCATGGCGTGTTTACGCGGTAGATGCTGCCAGCAAGGTCTTTGATCGATTTTACCGGATAGTTTCTGATAATGAGTCGGATGGTAAAGGCATTGTATGCATTGATCCAATAAGCCAGTCGTTCATCTTTGCTCCAGTTTTTTGTATTTGGATGATTTTTTTCAAGGGTGGTTAGATACTTGTTAAATTCCACGCTATCGGCTATAAAACCTTTGTAATTGACCATTCCATTGCTGTCTACATGTTTCTTGAGAAGACTGGTGAAGGGGTCATGGTTAACCGGTTTTGAATCGGATTGAACGGAGGTGGCATTGACGCATCCGAATAAAGAAAGGCAAAATGTCAGGAACAAGGCTGGAATTCTCATAAAATCTAAGTTGTTTTGTAAGTCGTAATTGAATTACCCTAAAGGGTTGTTGAGATTATTCAAACGTAATAAATAAAAACGCATTATCAAACCACAAATATCAATAATCATTCCGGTAATAAATGAGTCGACACATTTAAAAGAGCTTTTTTCTCATTTGCGTGAAAGTGTCCATCTGTCAAGCATTGAAATTATTTTGGCTGATGGAAACAGTTCTGATGATTCTGTAGGAATCGCAGCACTTGCTGGCGTGCAGGTGGTGCATTGCATCAAGGCTTCCCGTCCTTTTCAGATGAATATAGCTGCGAAGCAGGCCAAGGCTGATATTCTCTATTTTGTCCATGCAGATACGCTTCCGCCAAAAGATTTCCTGAATCAGGTTCTTGCAGCGATTGCGTCCGGCGCTGAATTTGGCAGTTTTCGGTTTCGGTTTGATTCAGACCGGCCTGAACTGCGATTCAATTCCTGGTGCACGCGCATACCCATTATGATGTTCAGGGGAGGAGACCAGTCACTTTTTATCACAAGAAAGCTTTTTGACCAACTTGGTGGTTTCGATGAAAAGTATGTGGTAATGGAAGATTACGATATTATTCGGCGGGGAAAGAAATTTGCATCTTTCCACATTTTGGCCGATGATGTGATTGTGTCTTCCCGGAAATACACCGAAAACAGCTATCCCCAGGTCAACCTTTCCAATTTTCTCATTTTCTGTCTTTATTATCTCGGGGTTTCACCGCTCAGGTTGAAAATCCTCTATGGGCGGTTGATCAAACATCCCAAATGGAAAAACGAGCCAGCTTCGCGGGAACCGGATATGGAATGGCAAGCCAAAAATGTCAATTAAAATGAGCTGATGTTTGTGGAAGAATTGGACTAACGGGTGAAGCGCAGATATTTATTCCGGCCGATGGTGTGGTAGTAAAATGCATAGACAACAACGGGAACAATAAATATCAAACCCAACAATGAGGATATTTCATATTCGTTTTTGACGAAATAGAAGCTTGGGATGAGCACCATGATCAAAGGCAATATCCACGTATTAAACCGGAAACTTCTGATTTTCAGAGATAACTTTTCGCCTTTGCTGATATCCAGTTTCACCGGCTCGCTGGTGTAGTTGTCGACTCTGGCTTCCAGAATGTGTTCTCCGGGCTTGAGGGTGAGTTCCACCTTTTTGCCATTTGCCAATTGGGCTTTCTTTTTCCCATCAACGTAGATCACATAATTGCTCGTCATATTAACGAGCTCACGACTTCTTTTGAGCACAACTTTTGGCATGAAATATCCTATATTAAGTAAACGTTACCAGTGTAAATTTAATGTTAATACCAATAACATACCATTTCTACGCCTGAAATATGAACATGTTTGGGTTCTTAACTCATGGATTAATCGAAAGCGTATTAAAGAAAGAGGTCAATTTGTATAGAATCAGTGTTTTAGATCCATTCACGAAATTCGGTCTGTATCCTCCAATCTGTGAAAATTGATCGAAACTGTGCCCACAAGAAAAAATAATTTGTTGAATTTTCATGTCAGGTTGGCGAAATGAGGAACCACTACGGTTTTCGCGAAAGCCGATTCAGTTGAACATGTCATTCTGATAATACCCCGAAATCCGGAATCAAAAACTTAGGCCTGAAGCGTGTGTTCTAATGTTATGGAAGTGTTCAGTAATTTCGAAATTGGACAATTTTTTTCTGCATCTTTCAACAAATCAGCAAATTTACCTTCTTCAATGCCTTTCACTTTGGCCTTTACGGTAAGGTGAGAATTGGTGATGGCGCCGTCTTCAAAATTGATCGCGCAACTGGTTTCGAGTTCTTCCGGTTCAAAACCCGCTTCGCTGAGGTTGAAGCTCAGCTTCATCGTAAAACAACCCGCGTGGGCAGCGGCGATTAATTCTTCCGGATTCGTTCCCACGCCATCTTCAAAACGGGTTTTAAAAGAGTATTGTGTTTTGTCTAATACGTTGCTTTGGGTGGTGAGGTGACCTTTGCCGGTTTTTCCACTCCCATGCCATACGGCTGTTGCTTTTCTTTTCATCTTCTTGGTTTATTTGTTTTTCGGTTGAAGGTCGTAAATGAATCTTACATCGGAAAATATCTTTTGCATATTGAGTTTTTGGTCTTCGATATTCCGGTACACATATTAAAAATCCAACCGTGGACCTTGGGGTAGCCATTACCATACCATGATTTCTGCACGTGGTCGATTTGAAGGGATTGATGTCTTGCTCCCGAACATTCAATTCCGCCAGTCGGTCAAATTATTTTTGTTGCTCGGAAATCTGGTCGATCTCTGCTTTGTGGATGCGGTATACATCCCTGATATTTTAAATCCAGCTGTTCAGATGGCCCAAATCGCTGGGGTGAAGAGCTGCATTAATTCCACCGCATCCGTAATGTCTACAAACGATGATGTGTTTTACGTGAAGTTACTCGGCCGCATACTTCACCATAGCGTTCACGTTGTTGTCCGTGCTTGCCAACATATTGACTGCGTTTCGGTGCACGAAAACCTCTCCCGGATTTATGCCCATCAGGTCTTCTGCTGTTACCCGGCTATCGCTGCATTCCGCATATAGAAATTCAGGTTTTTGTCCTTCGGATAGCGCGTCAAAATAATCCGGATTCAGGGTCAACTTATCCGCCACCCGTTTTTTGTCGATTTCAAAAATCGACTCTAAATCCATCCCGTTTTTTTTTGACGAAATTATAGATAAATTTCAAGCAGTCAGGGGTTATGGGTTTTTTTACAATAAAAAAAGAGGCCAGACCGGGAGTTCCCAGACTGGCCTTCAATAAAATTGGTATTCGACTTAAACCAATTGCTTTTTCAATTCCTGATCAATAGCCTCCAGGAACTCTTCCGTGTAGAGATAATGATCTCCGTGTTTTACGGAATTCCCATGGATACAAACGGCGAGATCCTTGGTCATTTTTCCGCCTTCCACGACATCGACGCACACTTTTTCGAGTTTGTGGGTAAATTGAATCAGCGCCTCATTGTTGTCGAGCTTGCCCCGGTGCTCCAGACCACGTGTCCACGCAAATATCGAAGCAATGGGATTCGTGGAAGTAGGTTTTCCTTGCTGGTGTTGACGAAAATGGCGCGTCACTGTTCCGTGAGCCGCTTCAGCTTCCATCGTTTTACCATCAGGGGTGATCAGCACGGAGGTCATGAGTCCGAGTGAGCCAAATCCCTGGGCCACGGTATCGCTTTGCACGTCGCCGTCGTAATTTTTACAGGCCCAAACGAAACCACCTTCCCATTTCATGGCGGCTGCAACCATGTCGTCGATCAACCGATGTTCATATATCAATCCGGCTGCATCCATTTTAGATTTGAATTCGTTTTGGTATACATCTTCAAAAATGTCTTTAAACCGACCGTCGTATTTTTTGAGAATGGTGTTTTTCGTACTCAGGTAGAGTGGCCATTTTTTGGTCAGCGCCTGATTGAAACAAGCACGGGCGAAACCAGTGATAGACTCATCATTGTTGTACATTCCCATACCTACACCCGGACCTTTGAAGGTATAGATTTCCCAGTTTTGCGCTTCTCCGCCATCTTCGGGCGTGAAGGTCATGGTGAGTTTTCCCTTTCCGGGAATGACCATATCTGTGGCCCGATACTGATCGCCGAAAGCATGACGGCCGATGCATATGGGCTTTGTCCAGGTGGTAACCAATCGCGGCACGTTTTTCATGATAATGGGTTCGCGAAATACGGTGCCATCGAGGATGTTTCGGATGGTGCCATTGGGCGATTTCCACATTTTCTTAAGTCCAAATTCTTTTACCCTTCCTTCGTCGGGTGTGATGGTGGCACATTTGATACCCACATTATATTTTTTGATTGCTTCTGCGGAATCAATAGTCACCTGATCATATGTGGCGTCGCGGTGTTCCATGCCCAGGTCATAGTACTTGATGTCAATGTCGAGGTATGGGAGAATCAGTTTGTCTTTGATAAATTTCCAAATGATTCGTGTCATTTCATCTCCGTCCAGTTCCACGACCGGATGAGCCACTTTGATTTTTTCCATGTATATCTATTTGAAATAGCGCAAAATTATCTTGGCGCGAAATATTTTCTGGCTGCGAAAGTAAGGTTGTTAAATGAATTAGAAAAATGACCATGATCACTTCTGCACCTTTGCGAACAAAGTTTTTTGGAATATTATAAATGTATGATCAAATTTATGGTATGAACAATAATATTTAACCGAAGAGTTTCTTCAATATTTTCAATTTAAATGAAGTATAGGGGGGGTATTTCACAAATGGATCTATCCAGGTTGCCGTTTTGAGTATGCCTTTCGTATGGCTGAAACATTCAAAAGAATACCAACCGTGATATCGGCCG
>JBBSDD010000145.1:0-6458 GCA_038249755.1 Flavobacteriales bacterium
GCGACAATGGAGGTAATCTGGCGGGAATATCAGTTGTGGCCAATAGTGGGAGCTTGCTGCTCAGCACTATCCCAAATTCTTTTGGAAGTACAAGTTGTGCTTCCGGTTCGATTAATACCTCGCCATGGAACTGGACAGTAGGGTGTGGAAATATTTCAATTCCCGGATGTACAGATCCGGCTGCACTTAATTATGCACCGGCTGCTACCGAAAATGATGGTTCATGTAATTATCCCGTGGCAAATGATGAACCTTGCGGTGCATATATTTTGGAATGCAATGGACCCACCCTCACGGGAAACTATGATTCTGCTTCCCTCTCCTATAACGATGGCTGTGATGGAAACGGCACAGGGGATGTTTGGTTCAAGTTTACGGCTGACGGATCAACTGATTACAGTGTGGCCAGTAGTGGCAACAGTTCTACGCGTGTAATCCAGCTTTTTATAGCTACCGGAAATGTCAATTGTAACAATCCCAGCCTAGAACCTATCACCGATTGTTCAGGTAGTTTTTCAAATTTCGCAGGGGTTTTTGAGGCTGGCGACTATTATTTTGTGGTACGACAAAAATATTCCAATTCTTTCAACGGTTATAGCGTGAGCCTAACGTGTGCAGATGATACCCCGCCCAATAATGATCCATGTGGTGCATATCCACTCACCGCCAATAATGGTTCGGTAAACGGAAGTTTTCTAGGTGCTACCGTAACAACAGTCCCAGGGTGCGATTTTTACGACGATGTTAACGCTGATATTTGGTTTTCGTTTGAAGCTGATGGGGAGCAAACATATTACGTTACTGCGGCTGTGGGAAGTGGTGTCGTTCGTTCGCTGTATACCGCTGATGAATGCTCAGGGGAATTGATTGAGGTAAACCCATGCACATCTCTCCGATACCCCATATTTGGAAAATATCCAGCAGGAACTTATTACTATCGGTTGGGACGATTGAATACTCAGATCTCAGCCACAGCCACGCTCATTTCTGCGTTGCCACCTGCCAACGATGATCCTTGTGGAGCAATCGAAATTACCCCTTCTGAAACCTGTATGTTTACATTTGTAAGCAATCTGGGAGCGTCTGACAGTCCTATTTTATCTCCCGGCTGCGCAAATTATGAAGGAAGCGATATATGGTATGTGATTCATATTGATGAACCATCATCTATCACTGTGCGCACAGCGCCTTGGGCAGAAAGCTTCGTATCAACCACAGGGCTGGCTTTATATTTAGGTGATTGTGATGGATCACTTTCACTTTTGGAATGTGTTTCTGAAAATGTTTACGAATCTTCTTCTGCTCTAATTAATGCGAGTGGCCTCATGCCAGGTCAGTCGCTGTATATCCGAACCTGGGACTATGCGGGCAATGAATTTGGATTATGGAGAATCTGTGCTAAAACAGAACCTATTGATTGTGCAGAACTGGGAACCAATATTGGAAGCCCCTGCGATGATGGCGATCCTTCAACCGATATGGATGTGGTACAGGAAGATTGCACATGCTCAGGGATGATCAGTAATCCCGCCTGCAGTGATGCGCTATTTATTGCTGCAACTCCCGGTTTTGGGCCTTCACAAATCACTGTATCCACAGCCGGATTGGATGCTTCGGGCGCAACCCAGTGTATCAATAGCGACAATCCACAAACAGACCGTTGGTTCGCTTTTACCTCGGTCACCACCAATATGTACATTCTTGGTTGGGGACAGGGTGACTTCGATGCAGCGCTCGAAGTATATGATGCCTGCGGTGGAAACTTGCTTCTTTGCAAGAACAATACTGGTGCTGGTCAACGCGAAATCGGGAAGATTCCCAATACCATAGTTGGAGATACATACTACTTTCGGGTATACCACGCAGGTGATGTGGCGCCTGCTACACAAAGCGTCAAAGTAGCAGTGGCACATATCCCTTTCACCCAACTTCGCCCGGAAGATTGCGACGTGTACACTTACCTGCCTGGCGACATCATTGTGGCGGATTTCTCCATCAATCCTTCGGCCATCACCGGTTGGTATTTCGAATTCACTGAATTGGAAGCACCTTTTAACGCGTATGAAATACTTTCGCCAAATGGCGGCAACCCAGAATTCAACCTTTCATGGTTTACCCAGGCGGAGCTTGGAAGAACCTATTCCGTAAGGACGAGGGCGAAAATTTACGCTGGAACCAACTGGGGTGATTATGGCGCTGCCTGTGATATAGGATCTCAACTACCCTCGGGAATGGCCCAACTCAGTGAAAGTCCCGCCTTCGGATCAAACGACCAGAGAAATGCCGATATCGCCGAAAACGGATGGGCAATTGTTCCCGCTTCTTTTAACAGCAATTTGTCCAATGTCGTAGTCAAGCTCTATCCAAACCCGACCGGTGGCGACGAAGTCATGTTGACTTTGAGCAACCTCAACAACGAACAGCAGGCTATCATTGTCGAAGTATATGACATGTTTGGCAAAAAAGTTCACAGCCAAAACATTGCCAACAACGGCTCTGAAATGAATGCTGCGCTCAGATTTCAAAAATCACTTGCCTCCGGGGTGTATACGGTCAATGTGATCGTAAACGATCAACCGGCAGGCGCGCAAAAACTGGTGGTGCAATAAATCTGTAGTTAACCTTTTCTTCAATCAAAAACCCCGCGTCCAAAGCTGCGGGGTTTTTTGTTTTTATATATCTCAAGATTTTATAAAGACGCAAATTGGAACCACATTGAAGACTCGATATGGAAATTTCATTTTGATTTGGTATCATTGCCAGAATACAAATTCAACAGATGGAATTTCCTGTGCAAAATGACGCGGTAACGCTGGGCATCTTAATGGTTGTGCTGGCGGCGATTTTTAAAACAAATCAAATGCCGGCGTTTCGAAAATTTTACAAATTCGTTCCGGCGCTGTTGCTTTGTTATTTTATTCCAGCCCTATTGAATTCTCCACTGGGAATCATCGACGCCGAAAATTCTCAGCTTTATTACATGGCTTCGAGATATCTCCTGCCTGCGAGTTTGGTATTGCTCTGTCTCAATATCGATTTGCGTGGTGTAATCAAATTGGGTCCAAAAGCCCTGATTATGTTTTTCACTGCCACTGTCAGTATCATTATCGGCGCGCCCATTGCCTTGTGGATTATGGGTCAATTTGAACCGCAATTGCTGCAAACGGGAGGACCGGAGGCCATATGGCGCGGCCTGGCCACCATTGCAGGAAGTTGGATTGGCGGTGGAGCCAACCAAACCGCCATGAAAGAAATTTATGGCGCCAGCAACACTTTGTTCTCCGCGATGATTGTAGTCGATGTTGTCGTCGCAAATATTTGGATGGCTTTCCTGCTTTTTGGAGCGGGCATTTCGGATGGCCTTGACAAAAAGCTCAAAGCAGACAACTCAGCCATTGAAGATTTGAAAAACCGGGTCGAAAAACAACAATTGGCCCTGGCCCGCATCCCGACTTTTACCGATATGTTTGTAATTCTTGGAATTGGTTTCGGAATGGTGGCCATCTCTCATTTCCTAAGCGATGCCATTTCGCCTGCCATTGCCGGCTATATTGAAGCTGCACTGGTAACCGATCCGAACTCTTCTCTGAGACTGCTTACTTCTTTCGGTTCTTCCTTTTTCTGGCTTGTGGTATTTGCAACCCTCGGCGGAGTGGCGCTTTCCTTTACCCGCGCCCGCCAGTATGAAGGCGCCGGGGCATCAAAATTCGGAAGCATATTTCTGTACGTCCTCGTCGCCACCATCGGTATGAACATGAATCTGGGTCAATTGGTGCGCGACTGGGAAATCTTTAAATTCATTATCATCATCGGCTTTATCTGGATCATCATTCATATCACCATTCTTCTGGTTGTAGGAAAACTCATCAAAGCCCCCTTTTTCTTTATTGCCGTGGGAAGTCAGGCAAATATTGGGGGTGCAGCGTCCGCGCCCATTGTCGCTTCTGCCTTCAGTCCAGCCCTTGCTCCGGTGGGTGTTTTGCTGGCTGTTTTGGGTTATGCCATTGGGACATTCGGAGCGATCGCCTGTGCTATTCTGATGCAGGCAGTGGCTGTGGGATGAGGGGCAATTGGCAATTGGAAAAAAAATCCCAAAGAATGGTCGCAATAGAAGCCCATGGCCAAAAAGAAAGGCAAGATAAACCCAATCCTCCCCTCCCCTGTTTACTTTTTACCTATGCTCAAAATCGCCTGGAATCCATGTTACGCCCATCCCCTGCCCGAAGGCCACAGATTTCCCATGGAGAAATATGCCCTGCTGCCGGAGCAGTTGCTCCACGAAGGAATTGTCACACAAGAAAATTTCTTTGATCCCCTGAAAGCCTCTCTGGAACTGGTATTGGGCATTCATGACCCGGCATATGTCGAAAAACTCCAGCATCTCGCCCTCACCAAACACGAAATCCGGGCGATGGGATTTCCGCTTAGTGCGGCACTCGTACACCGGGAATTGGTGATCACCGGAGGCACCATTCAGTGCGTTGATTATTCTTTGCAGTATGGCCTTTCGGCAAATATAGCGGGAGGCACACACCACGCCTTTCAGGACCGGGGCGAAGGTTTTTGCATTTTGAATGACATCGCCATTGGCGCACACCACGCCATGATCAACCACGGGATCAGACGGATACTCGTGGTCGACCTTGATGTGCACCAGGGCAATGGCACTGCCCGGATTTTTGAAAATGATTCAAATGTTTTTACGTTCAGCATGCACGGCGAAAAAAATTATCCGCTGCACAAAACAAACTCAGACCTCGACATCAACCTGCCCGATAAAACGGGTGACGACGAATATCTCAGTCTGCTCAACCGGAATTTGCCAAAGCTGATTTCTGAGACGAAACCGGAATTGATTTTTTATCAATGCGGCGTGGATGTGCTGGAATCTGACAAGCTGGGACGGCTCAGTCTGTCAATGGAAGGATGCCGGACAAGAGACCGCATGGTATTTGAACTGGCCCACGAAAATCAAATCCCCATCGTATGCGTGATGGGCGGCGGATATTCCGAAAAAATCTCCATCATTCTCGAAGCCCATACCAATACTTTTCGGGAAGCCACCCAAATTTATGGCTGAACTAATGCGTTTCCTTTAACAAAAGCTGCATCTCCTTGCGGAGGTATCGGATGGCAATATCATTCGGCATTTTCTCCACGCGCGAAGCCATCTCAAACATTTTCCTGCTCAGGTCGATGCCGGAAGCACTTTCTCGCATGGAGTCGCCAGTGGCAGTAATGAATTTCACCATTTCTTCTCTCGCATTTTTGATCAACTCCCAGGCACCATCCGACAGGTAGATCTGCTGTGATAAATTATGATCGTATTCTTCGCGAATGGCTTTCAACATTTCAATTTGCAACATCCGGGAGGTCATGCCATTTTGATGAAGCCGCATCACAAGTCTGTCAGGGGCAATACGTTCCAGGTAAAGCACGAAACGTTCAGCGGCCTGAAGTTTAAATTTGGCCATGGCTTCACTTTTTCCGGAAGGTAGGTGCTGGGAATCCGCTTTGGCGCGAAATTGCTCTTTCTGCAAATCGAGTTGATACCGCTCCCGCAAAAATCTAGTGGTCTCGTGAAAGATATATATGGCAGTGGCAGCGATGATCAGCGCAGGTAAAATATCTATGAATATGCTGATGATTGTTTCCATTTTCTAAATCAGGTTTAAAATGTTTACGCGCTTCGGGCTTTATAGTTTACATGCCCATCCGCATTTACCGTTGCGCAGAAGTTGGATGGGTATTTGAGAAAAATAAAAATCAGGTTCATTCAAAATTATATCTGTTGGTCGCTCAGTTCGATTGAATTTTCTCAAGACCATCGTGATGAGAAAATTTGTATCGAGAACAAAAGCATCAAATCTATTGGCTTCTCGATACAATTTTCGACTCCTTCGTCATCGAAAATCACTCGAAATGACATAAATACAATTTGAAATGAATAAATCAATTAGGTCATACATTAAACAGCCTCCTGCATTTAATCATCTTGAAATTTTTCGGATAATCATATATTTTTACCTCAAATATCAGGGTATATCAGATACTTTTCGCGGACCTTTTTAAAATTTTCGAGATCGGTCGACCAGGATTTCCGGATGGATTCTTCACCTTTTCCCGAAAGGATATCCTTGCGCAACTGATCGGTACCGGCCAGCTTATCGATGAACTTGTTTGGCAGGAAAAACTTTTCCTTTTCGGCCGTTTCGTTGTACATCCGGAGCAACCACTTCAATTCCAGCCGATCAAATTTTCTGAAATTTCCACCGTCGGTTGATAAATCATAGCCCCGGCAGGTTTTTCCTTTTTGAGGCGGATCTACAGATGCACCCGCAATGGGCTGGGGTATGAACGTAAAATCACCTTGGGTATTACTGGGTTCTCCAATCACGGTAAATGGTCTGGGAGTTCCCCTGCCCACACTCACGATGGTGCCTTCGAAAAAACACAAA
>JBBSDD010000146.1:0-6450 GCA_038249755.1 Flavobacteriales bacterium
AGAAGGTAATCGCAATGGCTGTTGTTTGTATGCTTTTTTTGTTGATACCGTATGCAAAAGCGGCAAGCAGAATGAAGTAAAACGGGGTGTAGAGAAATAAACCATTATTAGGTGAGAACCAGGTCTGTAAAATCATTGGTTTAAGCCAATTAAAACCCTCCTCGCTATAGGAATAGGTAAAATAACTTCCATAGGCATATTGCCAGTAAAATAATTGTGGGATAAAAGGAAGTAAGGAACATAGCCCGATAATCCATATTTTTTTCATTTGAATGGTGAGCTTAAAATTTTGAAAGAAATTCACGTTACCCTTGCGCAAATAAAAAATGGCCAAAAGAAAGACAATATTCGTAGGTCGGATAAGTATGATGAGCCCACTGATCAAACCGAGGATTATGAAATATTTTATTTTCGGTTTTGACAGAAAACCGGAGCGTTGCAGAATATATAAGAATGCCGAAAAGAGGAAGAAGGAATACACGTGCGACATTCCAGTTTCGTCAATGGCATAAAAGAAAAGATTGGTTCCCAGAAATAAAGAGATCAGGGTGAAATATGCCACCTTCGCGGATAATTCTATCCGTAAATAGCGGAAAAGGAAAAGAAGTCCAAACATTAAATAAAAGACCGCGGCTACATTAATAGCCCAATGATAGACGGGGGAAAATCCGTCCTTGTCATATCCGGTCGCATTGGCAAGGATGTCCGCAAGCAGATAGAACGGGGATTGAAGTATAGCAACGCCATATGTGTACTTAGATAAAACTTTGTCGGTTAAAGCAAAACCGTCTCCGGTTTCTTTATCAATATTTTGCGGAAATTTTTGTGGATCGAAATTGTATTTGAACGCAGCGGGCAGATAAACATAATACCCTGCCTTATCTGCCCAGATTTCACTGTGGTAGTTAAAATACCCAGACCGGCTATGTCTGTTGAAAGTAAGGAAGACCATCAACCCTGCTAACAAAATGAAAATTAGTCTGCTGTATATTAACCGTATATTCATGAATTATAGGATTAGATAGGTCATATTGAAATGATTGGACTGGTCGCTAAACTAATGAAATATCTCATCGGAGGAGCTCAAGTATGTTTTTCAAAACAGTATTTTGACGATCAAACCAATATACATAAGAAAATTATGTATGTTCGCATCACAATCAGGTATGATGAACAAAAATCATTTGTATAAAGGTACCTTAAGTGCAGTCCTTTTGACTTTGCTGGAAGAGAATGGTCGCATGTATGGTTATGAGCTTTCGAAGCGTGCACATGAAGCGACGAGTGGCGATCTGGATATTACGGAAGGTGCCTTGTATCCTGCGCTTCACAAACTTGAAGCCGAGGGATTGCTCGAAACCGAAATAGAAATGATGGGTAAGCGCCCCCGGAAATATTATCGACTTACTGAAACCGGGGGGAAAGCTGCCAGAGAAAGAATAGCCGAGCTTGCCGAGTACGCACGAAATCTCCAGTCATTTTTGAATCCAAAAGTGAGCCATGGCTGAGCGACTTACAAACGAACAGGAATATGAATTGGTGGATTTCCTGAAAAGGTGGGGCATCGACCATCCGGAATTGCTGGCCGAGATGACAGATCATTATACGGAAATGGCACTGGAATCGATGGCATCGGGTATATCATGGGATCGCGTACTCGACTCATGGAAGACCAAAGAAACTTTTCGCGGGCTTAGAAAGATTCAAAAGGCCTATGAGAATCAACATCCGCGTATTTGGTGCAAAATCCAATGGGAAACGGGCAAAGAGGTTCTGTTTGATAATCGCACTTTGCTCTTACTCGCAGGCATGCCGGTTTTGTTCTGGTTAGATTCTAAATTTGATCTTCAGGCACTATGGTGCATTCTTGTGTTAATGAAATTTGCTGCAGCATATGGCCTCGTAATTTATTTCAAATTGAATAAACGCTATCGTTCGATATTTACATTCAAGGATTTTGGCGTTTTTAGCGCATTTTACGGCGCAATGGTATTCGTTTGCTTTGAACACTTGTTTTTACTTTTGAACAAGTTTGAAGGCAATGCGGTTCCTACGGAAGTTTCACTGATCTTTTTGGGATTCTCCACACTGGTGGATCTGTTCGGATACAAGCTTTTGAAACGCACAGTGCATGATACCAGACATCTCACTGATCAGATGCTTCAGGAATACATTCCCAAACCATATCAACAGAAAAAAGAATGAAGCTGCTCGACCAAGTCCAATTAAAAAAGGTTTCGGATCAACTTGAAAAATACGGGATCGAAAGTCCTGATCTGCGCGCGGAGCTTACAGACCATTATGCGGGCGAGAGCGAAGAGCAGATGCTCAACGGAAAAACATTTGATGAGGCTTTCAATAGGTTGCATCGGCCAATTCGTGGTTGAAACTCCGTAAGTTGGAACATCAACACATAGAACTTCAAACCACAAGTTTTCGCACTTTTCTCAAACTTTCACTCGGTGAAGTGCTGTAGGGTCGTAAGATTTGGATAACCTTCCCACTTATTGCTATTTTATATTACCTCAGTGGATTGCCAAAGGGCAATGGGGAAGAGTTGTTTTTTCTTATACAGGGAATCTCGATCGGTCTCGGAACTGCGGTGCTTGCCACACTGGTTTCGAGCAAAAAGAACAAAGTAAAAAACAATGCTCCGCTGATCGGTCTTGGCATGATGCAGCTTTATTTATCCATATTTCTACCCATTACGAAACTCGTACCCAAGAGTCATCCGGTCTTTGATGGGTTTTATCTGGCACAGGAAGTCAATGCGATTTATTACGCGTTTTGGATCTGGGGAATCTACGTGACCTGGAAACTATTTCATAAAACACGGCTGCGGGACGCTGTGTTTTTTTCCGCGAAATAGTGTACCAACTAAAGTTTTGACTCAGGCCTGAATAAGCGCTTTTTGCAACAACATCTCAGCGATTTGAACCGCATTCGTAGCCGCTCCTTTTCTCAGGTTATCAGCCACAATCCACAGATTCAATCCATTTTCCTGGGTTTCATCCCTTCGAATCCGACCAACAAATACATCGTCTTTTCCCTGCGCATAACGGGGCATGGGATAGGATTTTACATCGGTATTGTCCTGTACCGTAACACCTGGCGTATTGTGTAGGATTTTGCGAATGGCACTCACATCAAATGGCTTCGAAAAAGTGATGTTTACTGATTCGGAATGACCACCTACTACAGGAACACGCACAGCGGTGGCCGTAACTTTCACGCTATCGTCGCCGAGAATTTTTTTCGTTTCGCGCGTGAGTTTCATCTCCTCTTTGGTGTATCCGTTATCTTCAAATACATCGCAGTGAGGGATGCAATTTTTATCGATGGGGTAAGCGTAAACCATCGGTCCATCTTCGCCGCGGCGCTCACGTTCCATCTGCTCCACGGCCTCTTTGCCGGTGCCCGTTACCGATTGGTACGTGGAGACCACCACGCGTTCGATTCCAAATGCCAGGTGCAAAGGCGACAAAACCATCACGAGTTGGATGGTCGAACAATTCGGATTGGCGATGATCATGTCATTTTCCGAAAGGGAAGCGCCATTGATCTCAGGCACGATGAGCTTGTGGTCTCGGGACATACGCCATGCAGATGAGTTATCGATCACACGGATGCCTGCGGCTGCAAATTTGGGAGCCCAAGCTTTGCTCGTATCACCTCCCGCTGAAAAAAGTGCGATATCGGGTTTGGCTGCGATGGCTTCATCCATGCTGTAAATCCGGTAAGTCTTGCCGTTTATTTCGCGGTTTTGGCCGGCGCTTCGTTCGGAAGCAACGGCTATAATTTCTGTGGATGGAAAATTTCGTTCGCTTAAAACTTCAAGCATCACGCGTCCTACCATTCCGGTGGCGCCAACTACTGCTACCCGCATACTATACTTAAGATTGTGTTAACAAATGCTGAGGCTCAAAAGTACTATATTTATCGCCAAGCTTACGCAATGAATAAAACCTTCAAAAAAGTTCTCTTCCTGATTTTCTGTGCCCTTTCAGGAATTGCCAACGCCCAGATAATGGATGATTTTTCGGATGGGGATTTCTCCCAAAATCCATCATGGACGGGCGATGTAAATCTTTTTACGGTAGCGCCCTATGCACTGGACGTTACAAATCTCATGCTGCGCAGCAACAGTCCCGGTGCTGCCAATTACTACCTCTCCACGGAAAATACCCTTGCCGATGAAGCTTTCTGGTCATTTTTCTTCAATCTGCGATTCGCTACCTCTGGTTCCAATTATGTAGATGCATATCTGATGGCCGATAACGCAAATTTGTCGGCAGTTCAGAACGGCTATTTTCTGCGTCTCGGAGGCACACCCGACGAAATTTCATTCTTCAAGGTATTGAATGGAAATGTTTCGCTTTTGATTGATGGCGCAGATGGACTCATTGGCAGTTCTACCAACAATCCATTCCGGATTTATATGACCCGCAGTGCGGATGGAATGTGGAACCTTTCAATTGACCAGGGCGCCAATGGAATTTTTATTCCAGGCGGGAGTGTGATGGACAACGAAGTGACCACCACAGGTCATTTCGGATTTCGGGTAATACAATCCTCTGCAGCCTCACCTGTAAACGCGCACTTTTTTGACGATATCGAAATTGATTTTATACCGGTGGATGAAACACCGCCTTCCCTGGTTTCAGCCCAGGCGCTTTCTTCCACACAGTTGCAGGTCACATTTTCTGAGCCCCTTCTGGCGAGCAGTGTCGGTAGTCTGGAAAACTACAATGTGGATGGTGGAGTAGGCGCTCCTTCTGCTGCCGTGCCAGTTGATGGCAACCCTTCAGCAGTTCTGCTCACATTTACCACACCCTTTTCAGACGGCACAAACTATAACCTTACGGTAAATGGACTAAGCGACCTTTCGGGAAATGCGATGGGCTCAGAAAGCACCGGTTTTTTCTTTTTCACCACAGGAACGGCAGAATTCAAGGATCTTGTTTTTAATGAATTGATGATTGATCCATCGCCGGTAGTGGGCTTACCAGAAGTGGAATACATCGAACTGTACAATGGCAGTGAAGTTTTCCTGGATTTGGGAGGATGGGTTTTGGTAAATTCTACCACAGCGCGGACGCTGCCCTCAACCACAATTGCACCAGGGGGTTACTTGCTACTCTGTAATACCTCAGACGTGGAAGTTTTGGAAACTTTTGGAGACGCCATCGGCATATCATCTTTTGTAGCCCTCTCCAATACAGCTGACAGCCTCACCCTGATCAATCCCGAAGGCGTGATCATCGATATTGTAAGTTACACCCTTTCGTGGTATGCCGACCCGGATAAAGATGACGGGGGATACGCGCTGGAGTTAATCAATCCTTTTACCGAATGCAGTGGTCAGAGCAACTGGCGGGCTTCTGACCATCCGGCTGGTGGCACACCCGGAGCACTAAACAGTGTTTTTGAGGAAACGCCAGATATTCTAAATCCGACGGTTGTATCCTCTCAGATCGTTTCACCGGACATTATTCAGATTAATTTTTCGGAAATCATGGATGCTGTATCACTTAGTCAGGGTAGTTATGTCTGGAATCTGGGTATTTCAGTTACAGACGTAAGCCCTTCTGTCGATCTGATGTCTGTTCAATTATCCATCAATCCCGGTTTGGAAACGGGCGTGGCATATGAGCTTACGCTGAACGGGCTTTTGGATTGCGAAGGAAATCCACTGGCTGCAAACACCATTTTGACCATTCAGATTGGTGAAATACCGGAACTGTATGATTTGAGAATTTCGGAAATCATGGCTGATCCAACACCCGTGGTGGGCCTCCCTGACGGTGAGTATTTCGAACTGTTTAACGCCAGTGATAAAACCATCGAATTACAAGGTTTGAACTTGTCCGGATTGCTGTTTTCAAATCCGCGGATTCTTTTGCCTGGCGCCTACGTTGTTTGCGCAAGCACCACAAATCAAGCGGCCTTTTCGGAATTTTCGAATGTTTACTTTATTTCCGGTATGTCGGTCACCTTTTTGACAAATGGGGGGAGCGAATTGCTGCTGCAAAATGCCAATGGCGATTTGGTGGATCGCGTGGAATATAATATTTCGTGGTATGGTGATCCCGACAAAGACGACGGAGGTTGGTCTTTGGAAATCATCAATCCATTTACGGAATGTAGTGGACAGTCCAATTGGATAGCATCCCAGAATCCATCCGGCGGGACTCCCGGAGTGCAAAACAGTGCGTACAATATTTCTCCGGATGTGATTGGTCCGACGGTTGTATCCGCTCAGATCGTTTCACCTGACATTATTCAGATCAATTTTTCGGAAATCATGGATGCTGTATCACTTAGTCAGGGTACTTATGTCTGGAATCTGGGTATTTCAGTTACGGACGTAAGCCCTTCTGTCGATCTGATGTCTGTTCAATTATCCATCAATCCCGGTTTGGAAACGGGCGTGGCATATGAGCTTACGCT
>JBBSDD010000147.1:0-6449 GCA_038249755.1 Flavobacteriales bacterium
ATTATTCGCGACATCCACGGACAAACCCTTCTTTTTCAGATCGCGAACATGGCCGTAACTGGACTTGACGATAAAGTCTTTTCCCAGAAAACCTTCAATTGTTTTTGCCTTAGCAGGCGACTCAACGATGACGAGATTCTTGGCCATAAACGGTGTGTTTTTCTTAAAGTAGAAAGTCTGATTTGCGCACAAAGTAACACAATGAATTTTTAATTGTGTGGTTGGTATTGGGAATCGCTCCCACAAATTGTCAGAAAATCCATATGAAATGTGTTTCCAAAGCTTCAATTTCATGTGTCAATTTGGCAGATGTCCTCCAATTTTCGATATCTTTGCAGCCGTTTAAATTAAAGCTGGATGCTTACAGGATCAAACAAAGTAATTGAGGAAAGTCGGCAGGGAGATGTGACGCTTGTTGAAGCTCCTGTGAAAACTGGTGCAAAAAAACTTTATCTGGAAAGTTATGGTTGCGCCATGAATTTTGCTGACAGTGAAATCGTGGCGGCTATTCTCGCCAAGGAAGGATATGAAACCACACGGAATTCTGAAGAAGCTAGTCTGGTCTTGATCAACACGTGCTCTATCCGCGAAAATGCCGAACAGCGTGTTCGCAACCGTCTGATCCATTTTAATGGCACCAAAAAAAAGAATCCGAAATTGATGATCGGTATTCTTGGTTGCATGGCTGAGCGACTCAAATCGCAACTGTTGGAAGAGGAAAAATTGGTTGACCTCGTTGTCGGACCCGATGCCTACCGCGATTTACCCGGTCTGATCGATGAAATATCTGATGGAAGGAAGGCAGTTAATGTATTGCTTTCCAGAGAGGAGACTTATGCGGAAATCAGCCCCATTCGCCTCAACAGCAATGGCGTCACTGCATTTATCTCCATCATGCGCGGATGCGACAACATGTGTTCCTTTTGCGTGGTGCCCTTTACGCGTGGCCGCGAAAGAAGCCGGGATGTCGAATCCATTGTTCACGAAGCGACTTACCTGTATGAACAAGGTTACCGCGAAGTGACTTTACTCGGACAAAACGTGGATTCATACCGTTGGAATATTTCCAAAAAGGGAGAAATAGCGGATCCTTCCAAACCTTCAGTGAATTTTGCCCAATTGCTTGAAAAAGTGGCGCTGGTGAATCCAAAACTGCGTGTGCGATTTTCCACTTCGCATCCAAAAGATATGACGGATGACGTGCTGCACATCATGGCGAAGTATGACAATATTTGCAAGCACATCCATCTTCCGGTGCAAAGCGGAAACACCGACATGTTGCAAAGGATGAACCGCGGATATACCCGCGGGTGGTATCAGGACCGAATCGCAGCGATTAGACGCATCATGCCTGCCTGTGCGATCAGCACAGACATCATTACCGGATTTTGTGGCGAAACGGATGAAGAACACGCAGACACAATATCTCTCATGAAAGAGGTCGGTTATGAATTTGCCTACATGTTTAAATATTCTGAAAGGCCGAAAACGCTGGCAGAAAGAAAATACGAAGATGATATCCCTGAAACGCTCAAACAGTCGAGATTGGAGGAAATAATAGAAATTCAATTAGCCAATTCGCACCGGCGCAATAGGGAATCTCTGGGACAAATTTGCGAAGTACTCGTGGAAGGCCACAGCAAAAAATCGCCTGATGAACTCTACGGTCGCAATTCTCAAAACGCGGTGGTTGTATTTCCAAAAGGAGATCAACAAATCGGAAGTTATGCGAATTTACTGATCACCGATTGCACTTCAGCAACGCTTATGGGCCAATTGATCGATTAATAAGATGACGATACAACAGGTAAAACAGCGATTTGGAATCATCGGCAACGCCCCCCAGCTCAACAGGGCGCTGGATGTGGCCATGCAAGTGGCGCCCACAGACATTTCTGTACTCATTACGGGAGAAAGCGGAACTGGAAAGGAGACCATTCCACAAATCATCCACAATCTCTCCCAGCGTAAACACGGCGCTTATATCGCTGTAAACTGTGGAGCAATTCCCGAGGGAACGATTGATTCTGAGCTTTTTGGACACGAAAAAGGCGCTTTCACCGGGGCGAGCGATTCCCGGAAGGGCTATTTTGAAGTCGCCAACGGTGGTACCATATTTCTGGATGAAGTGGCTGAACTTCCCTTATTAACACAAGTTCGATTGCTCAGGGTATTGGAATCCGGGGAATTCATTAAAGTTGGTTCATCTAAAGTCATTAAGACCAATGTTCGGATTATTGCCGCCACCAATGTCGATGTCAACAAAGCCATTGCCAATGGGAAATTTCGCGAAGATTTATTCTACAGGCTGAATTCCGTGCCCATTTACCTTCCTCCTTTGCGGGAAAGAAAAGAAGACATTTCGTTGCTTTTCAGAAAATTTGCAGTTGATTTTGCTGAAAAATACCGCATGCCCTCCATTAAAGCAGACAATGAGGCAGAGGCCATGCTGGAAAATTACCGCTGGCCGGGGAACATCCGTCAGCTGAAGAATATCACAGAACAACTTTCAGTCATTGAAGAGGAGCGCAATATCAATGCGCACATTTTACGACAATATCTTCCGGAAATAGCGCGTTCAAATTTGCCAGCCATCGCAACGCAGGAAAAATCCAATGGCGATTTTCCCGAAAAGGAAATCCTGTACAAATTTCTATTTGAAATGCGTCAGGATATTTCTGATTTGAAGACCATTGTTCTGGAATTGATGGAAAACAGAAGTCCCCGTGTTGGTGTCTCTGACGACCGCGAGCACAAGAGCGCTTATAATCCTGCGGCCTTGAGTCGTTTATATGATCAATTTGAGACGGTCTCTTCAAAATCACAGAACATTCCGAACGACCACATGCAAAATTATGAAATTACGCCCAGAGAATCTGCCTCGCACATAGACGAACATGAAGAGGTCGAGGAATCGCTGAGTCTCGAGGATACCGAAAGAGATTTAATACAAAAAGCCCTTCGAAAGTATAAGAACCGCCGAAAACAGGCAGCAAAAGAACTGGGCATTAGCGAACGGACATTGTACCGGAAAATTAAGGAATACGATTTGAAGTAAGTTGGGCATGAGAAACCTATTGATTTATTCCATTTTTGCCGCAATCCTTGGTTTTGCATCTGCATGCACTGTAAGCTATTCCACCACGGGTGCCGATATTCCCGCGGGAGCTTCCAGCTTTTCAGTAAAGACCTTTCAAATAGCCACTCCCATGGCTTCTCCCAATTACAACCAACTCATATCAGAATCGTACAAAGATCTCATGCTGGCCCAAACGCGGCTGGACCTTGTGGAAAAAAAAGGTGATCTGCAATATGAGGGTATAGTGACCGGGTTTGCAAGCGGAAATGCTGCCATCACAAGTGAAGAAGTGTCAGCTCTCAACCGTCTGACAATCACCCTAAAAGTAAAATATATAAACACCCTTGACCGAAGCAAAAACTTTGAAAAGACTTTCAGCCGATTTGCTGATTACCCTTCCACGCAAGATTTTAATGCCGTTGAAGCCTCATTGATCGAAGAAATCAATGCCCAGTTGGTACAAGACATTTTTGATGCTTCCCTGGGCGCCTGGTAAAATGCAAAAGTCAACGATCATATCCATGATGGAAAAACGCAGTGTGGCAGGCGTGGATCAACTAGCTGACATTGAAAAACTCACAACGGAATATCCCTATTGTGCTACTTTTCAAATTTTGAAAGCCATCGGGCTGAAAGAGCAGGATGACATTGCATTTAAAACCCAACTCAACATCGCGGCGATCTATGCTTCTGACAGATCTAAGGTTTACGATTATTTAATTCGTCCTCAGATCCTGAGATCCGTCTCGCACAGTGAGGAGCCGGAAATGATTGCATCTGACCTACCGGATGCCGCAGCGGGTAAAATGCAGACCAAACCCGAAGAATTCGGCATCATTCCGCTCAAGAAAGAAAGCGATCAATTAAGTCAAAGTCCAAACCCACCCCTTTCTGAAACCATCCACCTTTCTGAAGAGCCGATGGAAGATCAGATTATGCGAGAGGCCATGATGCAAATCGGGGAACTGGAAGTCTCTCACAACCTTGAAAACATTGATCGGACAGAGGCAGAGATATCAGAAGAACCAAAAGAAGCGGTGCTTTTTTCGGATTGGTTGATGCAATTGGAAACCCGTAGAAAGCCCCGATCAAAAACATCAGAAACACAGGTGCTGATCGAAAAATTTATACAGGATACGCCACAAATATCTCCTGTCAAAAAAGCCTTCTTCTCTCCTTCTCAGATGGGAAAATTAAGTTTGATGGAGGATGACTCTTTCGTAACGGAGACACTTGCAAAGATTTACGAACGACAAGGAGACTTCAAAAAAGCAGCAAAGGCCTATCAAAATCTTGGGTTGAAATATCCGGAAAAAAGCATTTACTTTGCCGCTCTTCAAAAACAAGCTGAAGAAAACTCCAAAAATTAAGTAGTCATGCAGGTTTTTTTAATTGTACTCATCATCATTGTTTGCATTCTGCTCTCTTTAATCGTCCTTATTCAAAATCCCAAAGGCGGCGGACTCGATTCAAGTTTTTCGTCGGCCAATCAAATCGGCGGTGTAAAACGAACTGCTGACTTTCTCGAAAAAAGCACATGGACTTTGGCCATTGTTCTATTCGTTTTGTGTCTTTCTACCGCTGCATTTCACGATACTGGACTACCTGCAGAATCTACCGTGCCCTTCCAGGAGCAACCCATGCCGCAACCGGCGGGTGTGGAACCGGGCGCAGATGCGGAACCTGCAGAGGAATAAACTCTTTTTCATCTCATTGCAATTGTGTCAGTGTGTCATTCACACTGACATTTTTTTGTCCATATGTGCCAAAAACGGCAAAGTTTTCACGTTGGCCCGCATGGCACGTTTTCTGACAAGGAGCGCATATCAATAGTAAACCCTAAAAAGAAAAACAATGTCAGTAAACTTTAAACCTATTGCAGGTTCTCAAAACAGAGTAGTGATAGAACCATCTCCATCTGAAGAAAAAACAGCAAGCGGCATATTCATTCCCGATACCGCCAAAGAAAAACCACTCCACGGATCTGTTGTATCTGTGAGCGATGAGGATGAAAAAGGCAACAAACCAAAAATCAAAGCTGGCGACAAGGTTTTTTACGGACAGTATGCTGGAACGGAAATTAAACTTGACGACAAAAAATACCTGATAATGCGCGAATCCGACATTTTCGGTGTAATCGGCAAAAACTAATCAAACTTAAATTAAGAACTAAAACGATAAAAAATCATGGCAAAAGAAATCACTTTTGACGTAAGCGCACGTGAAAAATTGAAACGTGGTGTGGATGCATTGGCTGATGCAGTAAAGGTTACACTCGGACCAAAAGGCCGAAACGTAATCATCGACAAAAAATTTGGCGCACCGATGATCACCAAAGATGGTGTGACGGTAGCGAAAGAAATAGAATTGAAGGACCCAATTGAAAACATGGGTGCTCAAATGGTAAAAGAAGTGGCTTCCAAAACGGCTGATATGGCTGGTGATGGAACAACTACAGCTACCGTTCTTGCACAAATCATGATTACGACTGGTTTGAAAAACGTAGCTGCTGGTGCAAATCCGATGGATTTGAAACGCGGTATCGAAAAAGCAGTGGCTGCTGTCGTGGCCGAACTGAAAAAGATTTCACGTGAAGTAGGTGATGACAACTCAAAAATTGAGCAAATCGCTACCATTTCTGCCAACAATGACAGCACCATTGGTAAACTGATCGCGGAGGCCATGGCCAAAGTGAAAAAAGAAGGTGTCATTACAGTAGAAGAAGCCAAAGGAACTGAGACCTATGTCGACATCGTTGAAGGTATGCAGTTTGACCGTGGATACCTATCTCCTTATTTCGTTACCAACCCTGAAAAGATGTTGGCTGAATTGGAGAATCCATACATCCTGATCTACGACAAAAAAATCTCAAGTATGAAGGATTTGCTTCCTATCCTTGAGAAAGCAGCCCAGACAGGCCGTCCGCTTTTGATTATTTCTGAAGATGTAGAAGGCGAAGCACTTGCTACTTTGGTTGTAAACAAAATCCGTGGTTCCTTGAAAATTGCCGCTGTAAAAGCTCCAGGTTTTGGTGACCGTCGCAAAGCCATGTTGGAAGACATCGCTGTATTGACTGGTGGAACCTTGATTTCGGAAGAGCAGGGACGCAAACTCGAAGATGCCACACTGGCGGACTTGGGTACCTGTGAAAAAATCACCATCGATAAAGACAACACCACTGTGGTAAATGGTGCTGGTGCGAAAAGTGCCATCGAAGGCCGCGTGAATCAGATCAAAGCGCAGATTGAATCCACAACTTCAGACTACGACAAAGAAAAATTGCAGGAGCGTTTGGCCAAATTGGCTGGCGGTGTTGCCGTACTCTATGTAGGTGCTGCAAGTGAAGTGGAAATGAAAGAGAAAAAAGACC
>JBBSDD010000148.1:0-6445 GCA_038249755.1 Flavobacteriales bacterium
AAAAGGAAATTGAGACTGACAGAAGGATGATCCGCAACAAGATCACCAAACTGAAAGAGCGATTGATCGTAATCGATAAACAGATGCACACCCAGCGCGGCAACAGGGGTGCCATGGTTCGCGTAGCCCTCGTCGGTTACACCAATGCGGGTAAAAGCACATTGATGAACGTGCTTAGTAAGTCAGATGTTTTTGCAGAAGACAGGTTGTTCGCAACGCTCGACACCACCGTTCGAAAGGTTGTGCTTGACAATTTGCCCTTTTTGCTGAGCGACACAGTCGGGTTTATCCGCAAATTGCCGCCCCAATTGGTGGAGTCATTTAAAAGCACACTGGATGAAGTGCGGGAGGCGGATTTGCTGCTTCACGTGGTTGATATTTCTCATCCCAACTTTGAGGATCACTACAATACGGTCAATAAAACTTTGACAGAAATCGGCTGTGACGAAAAGCCTACCATCGTCGTTTTCAACAAACTGGACCGATACAAACCCAAACCAGTTGATCCGCAGGAAGCAGAGGCTGATGAGGAGGTTGATCAATTGGAATTGATCAAAAAGTCGTGGATGTCGAAGGTGCGTGCAGATGAGGTGGTATTTGTTTCTGCCGTGGAAAAGACCAATATTGACGAGCTCCGCGACAAATTGTACAAACATGCAAAATCCATTCACGAAGTAAGATATCCTTACAACAACTTTTTATATTGAATCATGGCGACCATCAGACAAGAAAAAGTAGGTAAGCTTATCCAGCAGGACCTTTCAATAATCTTTCAGGAAAAAGCCCGTGAACTTTTTGGGGGAGCTTTCATTACAGTGACCATTGTCAGGATGAGTCCGGATCTTGGCGTGGCCAAGGTTTATCTGAGCTTTTTTACCAATTCGGGTACAGATAAAAAAACTGTCCTTGAAATGGTGAAAACCAAAACAGGGGCGGTGCGCGGGCTCCTCGGTCACAAGATTGGCAAACAGGTTCGAATTGTCCCTGAATTGCTTTTTTACCTTGACGATAGTCTCGACTACGCCCAGCAAATCGACGACCTGCTGAAATCGTAACGTGGTCAGCGTTGGTTACTTCATAGCGCGTCGGTATCTTCTTTCGAAAAATTCGCTTTCGATCATTACCATTATGAGCCTCATTTGCATGCTCGTCGTCGCTGTGGTTACCATGGCGATGGTGGTTATTCTTTCAGCTTTCAATGGCATTGAAAGTCTGATAGACGATCGGTACAAATATTTTGATGCAGACCTTTCGGTAAAACCGCTCAATGACAAAGTAATCCACGCAGACAGCCTCGACAAAAATCGGATTCTCTCCTTGCCGGGAATGGTCGCATGCACTGAGTCAATAGAAGAATACGTGCTGGCAGAGTACGAAGGCAATCAACGTATCGTGATTGTGAAAGGCGTTGAATCTTCTTTCGTCCAGACCTCCGGCCTCGACAGTATGCTGCTCGACGGCGTGGCTGATCTGGCTTTGAACAACAAGGCATCTTCCATCATCGGTGTGGGTGTGAAATACGATCTCAACCTTCGTATGTTTGAACAGGCATATAATCCTTTGCGTTTGAAGGCCATTCAAAGGGGTAAAAAATTGGGAACCAATGTCGATGCTTTTACCACACGGGGAATTCCGGTGGCGGGAATATTCTCGATCAACATTGATTTTGATTCCGATTTCGTGGTTGTGCCTCTGGCATTTGCCGCTGAGCTGCTCAGCTACAAAAATGAGTATTCTGCCCTCGAAATTCAGATTGAAGATGGTGTCAGTCTGGATGATGCGCGGAAGCTCGTGCAGGAGGCTGTCGGCGCAGACTATGAAGTAAAAAGCCGGCTACAGAAGAATGAATTGGTCTACAAAACCAACAAAACTGAAAAGTGGGCGACATTTGTGATTATGGGGTTTATCATGTTAATCGCCACCTTTAATATCATTGCCGCTCTGACCCTTCTGATCAATGAAAAGCGCCGGGACATCCGTATTCTTTCAGGCATGGGCGCCTCTCCGGCATTGATCAAAAGGATATTCTTTATCGAAGGAGCACTCATCAATGCGGTTGGAGCTTCGGTGGGTTTGGGTCTTGGTTTGCTCCTGGTGTATCTGCAACAAAACTATGGCCTCATCCGGCTGGAAGGAGGTCTTGTAGATTATTACCCGGTGGAGATTGCCAATACCGATTTATTGGCCATATTCGTATTGGTGGTATTCTGTGGGATCATTTCGTCTATTGTACCCGTTCAGATATTCACCCGAAAATATGCCGGTTTGCGTTAAGCGAAAGCATACGAACCGAAAGATTCACGAATTTCTTCGAGCACTGATTTTACCGTGTTGGCATCGTCTTCTGTCACCAACCGAATCCGGTAGTCTTTAAATCCTTGAATATTTCGGAAGTAATTGGCGTAATGGCGGCGCATTTCAATGACACCCAGTTTTTGTCCTTTCCATTCAAGTCCCATCTCGAGATGTTGCAAAGCGGCATCAACCCGATCTGAAATATCCGGTGGAGCGAGGTGTTCGCCCGTCGCGAAAAAGTGCTTAATTTGATTGAAAATCCAAGGATTTCCGATGCTCGCCCTGCCGATCATGATTCCGTCTACATCGTAGCGTTTGCGATATTCCAGCGCTTTTTCCGGTGTGTCCACATCGCCATTTCCAAAAACCGGAATGCGCATGCGGGGATTGTTTTTCACAGCATTGATAAGTGTCCAGTCAGCTTCCCCTTTATACATCTGCTGACGTGTGCGGCCGTGAATAGATATGGCCTGAATACCGACATCCTGAAGTCCTTCTGCCACGTCGACAATATACTTTGTGGTTTCGCTCCAACCCAGCCGCGTCTTCACCGTCACGGGAAGCCTGGTGGCTTTTACCACCGCCTCCGTAAGGCGCATCATTTTAGGGATATCCTGTAAAATACCTGCGCCCATTCCCTTGCAGGCTACTTTGTGAACCGGGCAACCGTAATTGATATCGAGGATATCGGGATTCGTGGCTTCCACGATTTCCGCCGAGCGGATCATGGAATCCAGTTCACTGCCGAATATCTGAATTCCGACAGGCCGTTCGTACTCGTAAATATCAAGTTTCTGCAGGCTTTTGGCAGCGTCCCGGATCAATCCTTCGGAGGAAATGAACTCCGTAAACATCAAATCTGCCCCGTGTTTTTTGCAAAGCGCCCGGAAGGGCGGATCGCTTACGTCCTCCATGGGTGCGAGCAAAAGGGGAAACTCGCCCAACGCTATATTGCCTATCTTTACCATATTTTCGACTGCAAATTTACAAAATCGAAACGCATGGTTTCAAGGCCTTTTTCCAACGCCGATCCTTTCCTTCAACTCCTCGTTCTTTTTCTGCTTTGTTTTATGATTGTCGGCGTTTTCATGCTGATGGCCCAGGGACTGATTATAGCGCTGTGGGGAATCAATGTATTTACGGACCAGGCTCTGCTTCGCGATTACGACAATATTCAGGTTGTACACATTAACAGGCTTTTACTGCTTTTCCAGCACCTTGGACTTTTTATTGTTCCGGCGATCATTTTTTCTCAACTCACTTCAAGAAACTGGAAAAAACACGTCGGTCTGTTTCCTATTTCACCCGCACTGATGATTGCTGCTGCTGCGGTAATGGTGCTGTGTCTCCCGCTTATCAACGCACTCTCGTGGATCAACAACCTGATGTCTCTTCCTGAATTTCTCTCCGGTTTGGAGGCTGCGCTGCAATCAATGGAAGAAGGAGCTGCGGAACTTACCGTGGCGCTTACCCAGGTAACTGATGTACCATCGCTTTTGCTGAATATCGTCATCATCGCGCTCATTCCCGCCATTGGCGAAGAAATGATTTTCCGGGGCTTGATGATTCCCATTATCCGGAAATGGACGGGAAGCGGTCATTTGGCTGTATGGATTTCTGCTTTTCTGTTTAGTGCCATCCATCTTCAGTTTTATGGATTCCTTCCCCGATTGATACTTGGGGCGTTGCTTGGCTACCTGTTTCTCAGCACCAAGTCACTCTATGCACCCATCATCGCGCATTTTGTAAACAATGCGCTCGCCCTTGTTTTGTTATTTCTCATGGCCCGTGGCACGCTCGACGCGGAATTGGATTCTTTTGTTCCTGCCAGCGATGACCTTATCTGGTTGGGGATTTCAATCATCGGAATAGTTCTGCTTCTGGGTTTTATTTTCCGAAAGGGAAGAAATATACCGCAGAAGCTTGAAAAAGATATAGAAGAATAAGCAATAAAAAAGCCTTGACATTGAGGTCCAGGCTTTTAGCTTTTGAATGACTAATTTTCGCTATTTGTCAACAGCAGATCCTTTATTTACGGAGTAATTAATTTTTAAAGCATTCGACTCGCGTAATTCCTGCTTTACATCTGTGACAATACCCATCTTCGTATCGCTGTCCACTTTCATAGATGTGGTGATGAGGGGTTGTTCCGCTTCTGCTCTCCGCTCCCGGTTGGCTTTAATCCAAAGTGGTATATCGGTTACTTCCGCAAAAGCATCATCAAGTTGAATCTTTGGCTCTGTTCCAAACCGGGGGTCGGTTGGTGGTCCAATATTGATATAATCTACAAGGTCTTTTTTCTCTAGCTTTTCAGTTTCGGTTGCATTCGGTTTACTAATTTTCACTTTTGGATCGTCCTCCCGCATCACCGTTACAACCATAAAGAAAAAGAGTAGCATGAAGATAATGTCCGGAAGTGATGCAGTCGAAATAGCCGGCTGACCTTTTTTTCCTTTTCTTGAGAACTTACTCATCGTAGTCTTAAATTTTTAAGGTGTTCCACCAAAATCTTTCGGCTCAGCCTCAGAAATTCGCTGTGGATAAACTGAACGTACCGCTTTAATTTTAAGCTGGTCATCTGAAACGTTGGGCTTTAATTCGCTGTATGCAACGCCGAATTTTTCTTGAGAAAGTTCGTTTCTCAATTCATTTACAGCAGCGCTCAATTCATTTTGAACAGCGATATAGGTTTCATAGGATGTGCCTCTGTCATTCTGCAACGAAATAAGCGCAGACCCTGGAAGTTCCATATATTCACCGATCAGCTCAACAGCGGCCAGCTTTTCTTCATACATACTCAGCCTTTCTTTGATCTCTTTATTGTTCGGACTTTGAGCGAGTGAAGCCCTCGCAGTATTGATATTCGTACGTGCAGTATTGAGTGTCATTCTTGAAAGCTGCGGTAAGTCAGGGCTGTTGCTGGGATTTGTGTAAAACTCCTTGGCACCGGCTTTTAAATCCCGGATATCCATGGGTTGTTTTTCAACCAACAATTGATTGTTGCTGTTTACAAGCACTTCATACACATCTCTTTGTCGCACTTCAGGCGGTGGCGGCTGATCTTCCGGAATAGGGGGCGGCAATTGCCTTAATATTCCGATATCCTGGTCCATTGTAGTGGTCACCAGGAAGAAGATAAGCAGCAGAAAAGCAATGTCGGCCATCGACCCGGCATTGATTTCCTGTAATGGTCTTCTTGCCATGTTTTCTTCTTTTATTTAAATATACGGGAAACTTCACTGAATATTGCCGCAACGGTAGCACCGATAAGCAGAAAATACAAAAGAAATAAGCCAGCCCCGCTTAGTTTACTTACAGCAGGAGTAATACCATCTCCATAAGTTCGCAATACCTCGTCAGATGCCAATAAATAGCAAACTACGGCGAGGATTATGAAACCAACGATTCCTATTAAAAGGGAGATGTTCTTCTTTATATTCGTGAGCAGTTGATACAATCCAAAAAGGATGGCCACGCCTGCAGCGGCAATCATAAGCACCATTGTGAGTGTAATCGCAGGGCCGATTACATATTCATAACCCACCATGATCATAATGCTCATTACAAAACCGATTATACCTATGACGAAGGCACCTGCGGTAATTCCGGTACTGAGTTTTTTGTCTTCCATTTTTGTTAGCTTCTTACAGTTCTGTATCTAAGCAATAAATCAATAAGTGAAATAGAAGAATCTTCCATGTCATTCACGATTCCATCTACCTTGGCAACGATATAATTGTAAAAAACCTGAAGAATCATTGCGACAACCAGACCAGCTACTGTTGTAATCAAAGCCACCTTGATACCATTTGCTACAACACCTGGAGAAATATTATTTTCGGCGGCGATGGCATCGAACGCCTCAATCATACCGATTACAGTACCCATAAATCCAAGCATCGGCGCAAGGGCGATAAACAGAGCAATCCAGGAAAGTCCTTTTTCCAAAAGGCCCATTTGAACACCTCCGTAGGATACAACTGATTTTTCAACCATGTCGACACCTTCATCGTAGCGCTCCAAGCCCTGATAAAAGATGGATGCAATAGGTCCTCGGGTATTGCGGCATACATCTTTCGCAGCTTCGATTCCGCCCTTATTGAGCGCCTCTTCGACATCGCGCAGAAGTTTCGGTTTATGGGTGGTTGCC
>JBBSDD010000149.1:0-6434 GCA_038249755.1 Flavobacteriales bacterium
CACAGGTCGGCCGGCTTTGCTGAGCTCAACGATCTCATCGATGGCCGCAGTGTATTTTTCGCGCTTGGTTTTGTAAACTTTGTCTTCATGATCCTTCCGGGAAACGGGCCTGTTGGTCGGAATCATCATGACATCCAGCTTGTAGATGTCCCATAATTCCGAAGCTTCCGTTTCGGCCGTACCGGTCATACCAGCCAGTTTGTGATACATCCGGAAATAATTCTGCAGGGTCACTGTGGCGTAAGTCTGCGTGGCGTCTTCCACTTTCACGCGTTCTTTTGACTCAATGGCCTGGTGGAGCCCATCGCTGTAGCGCCGGCCTTCCATGATACGGCCCGTCTGCTCATCAACGATTTTCACCTTGTTTTCAATCACAACATAGTCCACGTCTTTTTCGAAAAGACAATAGGCTTTCAGCAATTGGTTGATGGTGTGGATGCGCTCCGCTTTTACGCTGTATGCCCGCAGGAGCTCATCTTTTTCTTTGATCTTTTCCTCGTCATCTTTTTCTCCTTTTTCAATGTCGGCTATGGCCGTGCCCATGTCGGGCAATACAAAGAAATTGGCATCTTCGATATTTTGAGACATCAGCTCAATACCACGCTCAGTGAGCTCAATAGAGTTATTTTTTTCCTCGATGGTGAAGTACAACACCTCATCCGCCTTGTGCATTTCCTTTTCCTGGTCCTGCAGGTAGTAGGCTTCGGTTTTGAGCATTTGCTGCTTGATACCGCCTTCGCTCATGAATTTGATGAGGGCCTTGTTTTTGGGCAGACCGCGGAAAGCGCGAAACAGCGCCAATCCCCCATCTGTGAGGTCTTCTTTTGAGGCCTTTTCATCGTCGCCAGTGGGCAGTTTCTTTTTGGCTTCCGCCAAAAGTTGTGTCACCAACTGGCGCTGTGCGTCGTAGAGCTGTTCGACCTTTGATTTCAGGGTGTCAAAAAGTTGCTGATCGCCGCGCGGTGTGGGCCCGGAAATAATCAGTGGGGTTCGTGCGTCGTCAATCAATACCGAATCGACCTCATCGACGATGGCGTAGTGGTGTTTGCGCTGCACCAACCTGTCGGGGTTGGTGGCCATGTTGTCACGCAAATAATCGAAACCAAATTCGTTGTTGGTTCCGAAAGTGATATCGGCTTTGTATGCCTTGCGTCGCTCGTCGCTGTTGGGTTGGTGGCGATCGATACAGTCCACGTTCATCCCGTGAAATTCGTAGAGCGGCCCCATCCATTCGGAGTCACGTCGGGCGAGGTAATCATTTACGGTAACGAGGTGAACACCTTTTTCCGCAAGGGCATTGAGGTAAACAGGAAGAGTCGCCACAAGGGTTTTACCTTCCCCCGTCTGCATCTCAGCCACTTTCCCCTGATGAAGGCCGATACCACCGATGAGCTGAACGTCGTAATGCAGCATATCCCAGGTGATTTCGTTGCCCGCGGCCAGCCACTTGTTGTGCCAGATCGCTTTGTCGCCAGTGATGTCCACGCCTTTGCGCCGCGCAGCGATGTTGCGGTCGTGGTCGGTGGCTGTCACTTCAAGCTGTTCGTTTTCTTTAAATCTACGCGCCGTTTCTTTTACAACTGCAAAGGCTTCGGGCAGAATTTCAAGGAGTTTTTTTTCAAGCTGCTCATCGATGCTCTTGGTGATGGTGTCAATTTCTTTAAAGATGTCTTCCTTTTCTTCGATATCCATTTCCGGATTGTCGTCCACCTTTTGTTGCAGGTCGGCAATCTCTTTTTCTTTTGCCGATGTTGCTTCTTTTATTCTGGCTTTAAGGGAAGTTGTTTTTCCGCGTAGGTCATCATTGGAGAGGTTCTGGAGTTTATCGTATTCCGAGAGAATTTTGTCAACGAGTGGACGAATTTCTTTTATATCGCGTTCGGATTTATCGCCGAATAGTTTCTTTAAGGTCTTGGTGAATGATGCCAACATAGATTCTAAGGTGTTATGACTTCTTTTCGCAAAGAAGCGTAAAGTTATCCATTTTTTTCCCGAAAGGGGTCTTGCAAAAAGAGCTTACAGCAATCAGAAATGGTACCAGAAGGGATGGATTGCCAAAATGGCTGGAAAAAAAACCGCCACGTGGATCGTGGCGGCCTGATTGTCTAATATTCGTCTTCGTTGAAGAAAAAATCTTCTTTCGTCGGGTAGTCCGGCCAGATATCTTCAATCGTTTCGTACAATTCACCGACTTCTTCAATTTCCTGTAGATTCTCCACAACTTCCAGTGGAGCTCCGGCTCTCATCGCAAAATCAATTAATTCATCTTTCGTAGCCGGCCACGGCGCATCTTCAAGGTAGGATGCCAATTCTAATGTCCAGTACATAGTATTTTTTTTTAAGTCGATTTTTTTTGATACGCAAAAGTATATTTTTTGCCATCACATGCAAGATATATCAATGTATTTTAAATTATTGAAATACAGATAATTATACTTTTTTGGGAAGCCATGGAATTTCTTCGGCTCCCAAATCCTGACTTAATTTTCTGCTCAGCACGAAGAGATAATCTGATAAGCGGTTTAAGAAAACAGGTATTGGATTCTGCACATCGCTTTCATCTTTGAGATGAAGCACGATGCGTTCTGCTCTTCTGCATACGCAACGGGCTACGTGCGTAGCCGCTACCGCCGGATGTCCGCCAGGCAGTACGAAATTCCGCATCGGGGGTAGTTTTTCCTCCATCGCGTCGATGGCTTTTTCCAGAAAGGACACATCTCCCTCCGTCAAGTTTGGGATCGCTATCTTGGTATTACCCGGTTCGATAGCCAACTGGGAACCCATGGTGAAGAGCATGTTTTGCACGGCAATGAGTTCGTCTTTTGCCAGCTGTTCGATCTCGTATGAGCGCACCACACCCAAATGAGAGTTGAGTTCGTCTACGGTGCCATAGGCTTCAATCCGAAGATTGTATTTGGCCACGCGCGCGCCACCGAGTAAGGATGTTTTGCCCTGATCGCCTGTTTTGGTATAGATTTTCATAAAAGTCGGTATTGGAGTTGTAACGGCTGGAAAGGAGATTGGTTCATCACAGAGAAGCTGCGGTATGAACTTCCGAAGGATTGTCGGATTCGATCAGCCCATCGCGCAGGCGCACGATGCGTCGCGCGTTGAGGGCGATGTCTTCTTCGTGGGTGACCAATATGATGGTGTTGCCCGAATTGTGAATGTCGTGCAGCAAGGCCATGATTTCGTAGGATGTTTTTGTGTCGAGGTTTCCGGTGGGCTCATCGGCCAGAATGATGGAAGGATAGTTGACCAGTGCCCGGGCTACAGCCACCCGTTGGCGTTGACCTCCAGATAGCTCGTTTGACTTGTGATTCATGCGGTCTTTAAGGCCTACCATTTCGAGCACTTCCGACGCGCGTTTGATGCGATCTGCTTTTTTCACACCTTTATAAATGAGCGGAAGGGCCACATTTTCCAGCGAGGTGTAACGGGGCAACAAGTTGAAGGTTTGAAATACAAAGCCGATTTCCCGGTTGCGCACTTCTGCCAATTCGTCATCTTCCATGCGGCTCACATCCTGGCCATTGAGATAATAGCTGCCTTTGGAGGGAGAGTCGAGACACCCGAGTATATTCATCAACGTTGATGTCCCACTTCCGGAAGGACCCATCAGTGCGACAAATTCATTTTTTTGAATATCGAGATCAATGGAGCGCAAGGCCTGTACTTCCTGTGTGCCGATCTGATAAATTTTGGCGAGCTCCCTCACCTGTATCATTGATGTATTCATGGAAATTTGATGATAAAGTGTTCTCGGCTCAGTTCCTTCCGGAAAAAGACCAGGCCAAGGTAAAATAAGTCTACGGTGACATACACAGATGGATGCGACTTGATGGTGCTCCAGGCATCTTCCATGCCTGCCGACCAGTGAATATCGCCAATGGCGATGACACTGTGATTTTCAAGGTATGGCAAAATTGAATAAAAGTAATCCAACGTGGGTTTTTTTCGGTGATTGCCATCGATATAAGCCAGATCAACGTGTGTAAGTTTCTCCATGGCCGGTAGCAGCAATGTTTCAAATGATCCCGTGAGAATTTCTGCTGGAAGTTTCAGGCTTTTCAGATGTTGCTTTGCCAGATCAGCAAGTCCCGGGTCTCCCTCCAGAGAGATGAGTTGCCTGCAAGATTTCGCGGAAGCGAGATATGCCGTGGTAAGTCCCAGGTTGGTGCCGAGTTCGAGAATACGCCCAAGATTGTAATGATCGACCAGCCGATGCAACATTCTGGCGACAGATGGTGGACTGGCACTCATGCGGGCGATTGCCCTGATTTTTCTTTTTCCGGTGTATTTTTTCTTTGATCCCGCGCCCAGGTCTTGGATATCCAGGGACGCTTCCTCTTTCAGGAGGAGGTTTCGCAGCGATTCAATTTCTGAAAGTTGAGCTGGGTTTTGAGGTCTTAAAACCTTTTCAGTCAAGTCGTAAATAAACGGTGAATGAATGCCATGGCGCGTTTTAGCGTGCCGTCGGAAAGATAAATATGCAAGACCCATTCTCATCAGACGCGAATGTAAAAGGAATTATCCGAAGGGGAGTTGCTTTTTTGGGCGGTGGCAAACTGAGCGGAAGGATGGTTGATTACCCCAATTAAATGGAAAACCCCCGGGACGAAATCGTCCGGAGGTTTTTCAATGTGCCGAAGAAGGGACTCGAACCCCCACACCCGAAGGGCACATGTCCCTGAAACATGCGTGTCTACCAATTTCACCACTCCGGCAAGTAGAAAGCAAATGTAAGTACATTTTTGAAAAGTAAAACGTGTGCGCTTGTGGATTTTTTAGTTTCCCAAAATGCGTTGTTAGACAAGTTGTTTACGTCTGAAAGATCCAAGGCTTTCGTTGAAAATCAAAATTTAACAATGTGTTTTATCCTTATGTAATTCTTTTTTTTTCAAATTGTTAACCTACAAGAAGACTGTGGTTTTTTTATCGCAGCGGAGTAATTGCGTAAACAATACACCAAAACGAAGATTATCCAGTACCTTCGATTCAATTACCACCTTAAACTACATGTCTATGATCAGGTTGATTTTACCAATCATTTCCTGCCTGCTCGGAATCTCGGCAATGGCTCAAACCACCATTACCGGTTCAGTTCGCGACGCGGAACGCAATGAAACGCTCCCCGGCGTGACAGTATACAGCAACAGTACAATGACAGGTACGGTGACCGATATAAACGGAGTGTATTCACTCAACGTAACGGCTGCAGATGACTCCCTGATCTTTTCGTACATCGGTTATAAAACCCAGCGCGTACTTATTGGCGGAAGAACGAATATTGATATCGGCTTGCCCGAAGACGTGGAAAACCTCCAGGAATTTGTGGTGGTGGGTTACGGTACACAACGTAAGAGCGACCTCACAGGAGCAATTACGACAGTCGGAGCCGAAGAAATTACCAAAGTGCCTGCAGCAAATGCCATGCAGGCCATGCAGGGAAAAGTAGCCGGTCTTCAGGTGTCAGCTGCTTCGGGGGCGCCGGGTTCCAATCCCGTTGTAAGACTGCGTGGTGTTGGAACATTTAATGATGCTTCTGTACTTTACGTTGTGGACGGAGTTTTTACCAATGAAATAAATTTCCTTTCGCCAAATGACATCGAAAGTATGACTGTCCTAAAGGACGCATCAGCTACTGCACTTTATGGTTCACGGGGGGCCAATGGCGTTATAGTCGTTACCACCAAAAAAGGTAAAATGACTGCCGATGGAAAGCCCCGTTTTCAATTTGATGCGGAATACAGCATTCAGCGGCTTCCAAAAAAGATTGATTTGTTGGATGGGCCAGAGTTTGCCACCACTTTAAACAGGATCACGCCAGGCACCTATAACAATGTAAATGCCGTGCCCGATATTGACTGGCAGGATCTCGTATTTCGCGACAATGCGCCGATGCAACAATATAATTTTTCCATGTCAGGCGCATCCGAATCCAATCAGTATTACTTCGGATTGGGTTATTTCAAGCAGGAAGGTATCGTTCCCAAGTCTGATTTTGAACGGGTAACCATTCGTTTAAACAATCAATTTAACTTGACTGATAATATCCGTGCTGGTGTAAACCTGACCGCCACTCCATCCAAACAACAAAATGCTCCGGGAGTAATAAGTAATCTTTATCGTGCATGGCCAACAGACGTTCCATTTAATCCGGACGGATCATTTGCTGAAGTTCGCGGAGGTGGTAATCCTCTGGCCACAATAGAATTTACCAATAGCGAAATCAATCGCATCAACAGTTTGGGAAATGGATACCTGGAAATTGATTTTCTAAAGGGATTTACGGCCCGAACCAGCATGGGTTATGAATTGGGTTTTGAAGAGAGCACTTCATTTACTCCGGTATATACTGTGAGTCCGAGTCAGCAAAACAATTTAAGCACGCTTAATAAGAACAGGTTTCAATATGCCAACTGGATCTGGGA
>JBBSDD010000150.1:0-6425 GCA_038249755.1 Flavobacteriales bacterium
GGGACTGCCATCGGCAAAAACCCCATCGCATACCTTATTCCCTGTCACCGGGTAATTCAGTCTGGCGGATTGCCAGGCGGATACCGATGGGGCACCACCCGTAAAACGGCGATGATTGGATGGGAAGCAGCGCGCCATTCGAATGAATGAACCTGTCTTCCTTGCTGAAAATACCATTTTGGTAAACAGAAAAATTAATGTGCAAATCGTAATTTTCTATTTAGCCATCTTGTATCCTGATAAAGTGCTGGTTACGTAATCATCGGCGCGAAATGTATTATCATTTTACTTTAAGCACAAGTCGAAGATTGATCATCCCTGATCTTTTCTCAACAGTTGCGACAGGATTATCGTCAATTTCGCATTGACCGGATTCACGATATTGTGCTTACAGATATCCATTTTGACCGCGAACACGTGGGCATGGCACAGCTCAGAACCCGGGGTGAAGAGGGTGTTGAGAAAGTTGCAGCCACGATTCTGGTACACAAAAAAATAGCGCGATACATTCAGAGCAGACGAAGATATTTTGGTTTTCAATCGGATCGTGATAAGGGCGAATGGATCGAAATGGATTTCCTCATTTACGATTGCACAGAAGATTTTCCACGCTGGCTAATTTCGTTCGGTGACAATTGCCGCATTGTAAAATCCGATTCATTGAGAAATAGGATGCGGGAATTGGTGGAGAACTTACAAGTCCATTTTCTCAATTCCAATATCACATAAGCTCAACGATTTCCCGCCAAAAGGCAATGGATTTCTTTTATCGCACTATTCCAATACGAGTTTGGTCGTTGCCGGCCCACTGGCGAAGTGCGTTCTAACAAAATAGATTCCCGCTGGCCAGTTTTTGGTTTCAAAACGGATAAGCAATCCCTCACCTTCGTTTATTTTTCGAATTTCCATCTGCCTGCCTGTGGCATCAAAAATTTCGATAAGCGGCGCGTAAATGGAAGTGGTGACATGCACAAATTGATCCGCTGGATTGGGAAAAATGGTTGCCCGTGCCGGAATCTGAGTGTTTTCCATCAGACCCGATTTGCCTTGCCCAAAAGAAAAGAATGATGTTTCCGACCATGGGCCTGCAATTGGCGGATTTAAAGAACATCCACATCTCACCTGCCATTGATACGCAGTGCCATTGGTAAGTGCCGAAGCAGGGACAAAAAATCCCGAAGCCTCGGGCTGAAACACATTAAAAGTTTGAACAAAACCACTTTGCAAAGTGCCTCCCCTTACCTGACAACCAAGAGCCCCAGGTATGGGCGTCCAGCTAAGTGCAACACCATTTGTGGTTACATTTGATTCCAGATCGGTAGTTTGTGGAAAGGGCAGTGTACAAGGCGTGATATCCGGCGAGCACACCGCACTGTTCAACAATTCCGATCTTCTGGGACTGTTGAGCAATACAGCATCCACACGCGATTTCTGGTCTTGCGTAAAAATATTCATACAAAGATCATCGCTGTAATCCATGTAATTTTCAACCATATCTGCACTGCTGCAAGAAATAGAGCCAATCTGGCAGCCGTTGTTGGAAGCGTTGGAAACCGGGGTGTCATTACAAAAATCATCCACATTACAACCGCCATCTCCCCAAATGTGTCGCAACCCAAAGAAATGACCGAGTTCGTGGGTCAATGTACGTCCTCTGCCCGTCGCGCCCCCAATGGGGTTGGGAAGATTTACGCCGCCAACAGTTCGCGGTGCGATCACCACACCATCTGAAAGTGCACCACCGGTTCCTGTCTCCAAACCGGGCAATCCCGAGGCGCTGGGAAATTGTGCATAACCCAACACCGTAAAGAAAAGTAGGTTGATGGGAGTTACCCACACATTGATATATTCGTTTGGATTCCAGATGGTATTTGGTTTCACAATGTTGTCTAGATAATTGGTGCTGAACCCTGGTGCGTTCAAGCCTATGCTCACCGTATTAATCCGATTAATCCCTGGAACTTCCATTGCATTGCCATCCGGATCGACAGTGGCCAAGCAAAATTCGATTTCAAGATCGGCTCCTACGGGATTTGTATTGAACCCAGCCGTACCAGGTTTCCGCCTGAAGTCGTCATTGAGTTGTTCAATTTGTGCAGTGATAAGCGCTGTAGCAACATTGTTTCCAGTGCCGATGGGCTCGCCTGCATGAAGCACGTGAAAAACGATGGGCAAAGTCACCACTCCACGGTAGGATTTAGGGTCAGATGTAGTGATTTTTTGAGATATCCACGCCTCAAATTCAGATTCGGTTGATCTTTCCGGATACCGTTCCTGTAGTTGGTGCTCCACTTCCGTGGAAAAACATTTGATGGTTTCTTGTGAAAATCCTGCCAGGGCGGAAATTATAAAAAGAATGAAAACGGTTAATCGCATGGTCGAAACGGTTTTTGGTTGGTTAATGAGCGCAGGCAAGTTAGTTAAAAATGTTAAAATTGAAAAATTGTATGATTTTGATCCAGAAAAAAATGGCGGCTCTTTGTATTGAAGATGAATGGATAACGGGGAGGGTAAAAAAATCGATTAAGTCAAACGAGCTGCTTTTAATCCCAATCAGGGGTCCTTCGATACGCCAATTGTTATATTATTTTGCCCTCATATTGACTTGGTTCGTCCGACAAAATTCCACAGAAACCCGCGACGTTCGATACCTTTCATTTTCGGGCTATTATTATCACGCACCATGATGCCTACTGTGCCACTCGAACTACGGATGTGTACGTGGCGAAATTGCGCAAGCGGTTTGTTCACGACTCCCGGATTCAGATTGAAAACATTCATCGCTCGGGTTATGTGTTCAGAATTCCGAGCAAATTACCGGGCAATTCACCCTTTCACCACCAGAATATTCGTTGCAATTTTTTCTGAAACGTACTGCGTTTTTCCGCCCACCTTAAGTTGCATCGACCCGTCAAATTCGAGGATTTCCATTACTTCTACCTGGTTATCGAGCACCAGATCGTGGCGATCAAGGTAGTCGAGTAGGTCTTTTCCGTCGTGTTTCACTGCCGAAATGATTCCGCGTTCTCCGGGTCTCAGTTCGGTAAGCACCTTCGTTTGCCGTTTGCGCACCACACCGTCCTTGTCGGGAATGGGGTCGCCGTGGGGGTCCACTTTCGGGAAATCGAGGAAGGCGTCGAGGCTGTCCACGAGTTTTTCGCTCTGCACGTGTTCGAGTTGTTCGGCCACGTCGTGCACTTCACCCCATCCAAAACCGAGTTTTTCAACCAAAAAAGTTTCCCAAAGCCGGTGCTTTCGCACAATACGTGTGGCTGTCTCCATTCCGGTTTTGCTGAGTTCCACGCCGTGGTACTTTTCGTAACGGATCATTTTTTTGGCGGCCAGCTTCTTGAGCATGTCAGTAACTGAAGCCGATTGAACTCCCATTTCTGCAGCCAGCCCGGAAGTACTTACCGCCCCGTTTGCCAAAAGGCTGAGCTTGTAAATGGCCTTGAGATAATTTTCTTCGATGTGTGAATTCATGGCGTGGGTGCTATGATATTGCTTTCGCTAAAACGGATCGATTCGTGTTTTTTGTGCCGGACATTTATCAACTTCGAAAGTATAAAAATCACGAGGAATAAAAAGCCTGCCGCCACGGCCATACTGCCCGAAATGGAGGCCTGCCACCACACGGCGAGGTAAAATCCACCCACCGCAGAGAGAATACCAAACAATACGGTGAGCCAGAGCATGGTGGGAAGTTTTTTGCTGATCAGATATGCCGCCGCTGGTGGAACCACCAGAAATGCCACCACCAGAATCGCGCCCACGGCATTGAAACTGAGCACCACGGTGAGCGATACCGCTCCCATGAGCGCGTAATGCCAAGCCCCTGTGCGTATTCCCAATCCAGTGGCAAATCCCGGATCAAAACTGGTAATGAAGAGCCCGCGGTAACCGATGAAAATCGTGGTTAAAATCAGAATGAGATTGCCGCTTTGAAGCCAAATCGGTGTTGGCCCAAACGTTTGGTCATTCCAAAAAAGCAGGTCAAAAGGCACATAAGCGATGTCACCGTAAAGCACGCATTCCTGATCGAGATCCACATTTCCCGTAAAGGCACTTACCAGAATCACCCCAATGGCAAAAAGCCAGGTGAATGTGATTCCGATCGATGCGTCGGCCTGAATCCGGGCTCTTTTGTAAAACCATTCGATCAGGAATGTGGTGAGCAAACCGAATCCGGCGGCACCGATGAGCATTACCACTCCATTGCGCGAATCGGCTACGAGATAAGCGATGACGATGCCAGGAAGTACAGCGTGTGAAATGGCATCGCCGACCATCGACATCTTGCGCAAAATCAGAAAGGCCCCGAGCAAACCGCAATTGACGGCTACCAGAACGCCCGTTAATATGATCCAGAAATCGTTCATGGCAGTGCGGCCTTTACACCCGGAATGATGGATGAATGTGGATCAAGGGCGGGATATCCGAGCTCTTTGAGCAGTGCTTCTTCGAGTTCGGGCGTGATGATGTGTTCGATGGCTTCGGCGTCATTGTGCACATGGTCGTCGGCAATGTTCATACGCACGTTGAGATACAGTTCCCAAAGCCGATGCAGGCGCACCACACGCATGGCTTCGTGGTGACCGGTTTCACTCAGTTTATAGCGGCTGTTGATCGACTTGAGCAAGCCATTTTGTGAAAGTCTTTTGAGCGTTTCCTGCAAAGGGCGCGATTCGAAATACCTTTTTGCCGAGAGGTCGGTGGAAGAATAATTCAAACCGGGATTGGCTTCGTCGAGGTGATAAAGTAGTTTCAGAACGTTTTCGTCGTTCATTTTCCTGCGGTGCCTCACCTGCGACATATAACGCTGATAAACACCCCGGTGCGGCGCAAAGATAAATGTGAAGATAGCCATGAAACTCAGCAAAACCACAATCCACGGTCCTGTAGGCATCGATGGTGCCAGATATGAAATGAATACGCCTCCCACGCCACTCACCACGCCAAAAGCCATGGCAAGCCCAAGCATGGAGCTCAATCTTTTGGTGTAAAACCGGGCCGCCGCAGCCGGAGTAATAATCAGGGCTGCCATCAATACCACTCCCACCGCCTGAATGCCCGTGGCAATGGCGAGCACGGTCAGGGTGGAAATCAGGAATTCGAGTCTTTTTGCCGGAAGGCCGACGGAGCGCGCAAAGGCCTCATCAAAAGAATAGAGTTTCAGGTAGGGATAAAACAGCCAAATGGCCGCGATCAAAACCAGATCGACCGTGATAAAAAGCGAGATGTCTCGCGGCAACATGGCTGCGGCTTTTCCGAAAAGAAATGAATCAAGGCCGGACTGATTGCCATAGTTGCCCTGCTGAATGTGGGTAAGTAGCACAATGCCAACCGCAAAAAATACGCTCAAAACGATCGCGATGGCTGTATCTGATTTTATTTTGCTGTATCGCGTAATGCCTTCGATGCTGAGTAAACTCAGCCAGCCCGCGATGAGCGCACCTGGAAATAAAACCCAGAGACTTTTCTCTTCAAAGATGAGAAAGGAGAGTGCTACGCCGGGCAACAAGGCGTGGGCCACCGCATCGCCCACCAGTGATTTTTTTCGCAAATAGGCAAAGGAACCCACGAGGGAGGCTCCGGCGCCAATCAGCGCACAACCCACCAGTACCCAAAGGAGATTGCTGTTCATGGAATTATTCAGTGCGGCGTTTTTCCCGGAGGGGATATTCTTTTTTGCGGATGAGTTCTGTCACCTTGCTTAGCAAATTCAATTTTCCACCGTAGGCGGTCCGCAGGTTTTCTTCGGTGAGCACGTCGGCTTTTGGGCCGGCGGCTACCAGGCGGGTGTTGAGCAGCACAATCCAGTCGAAAAATTCGATGGCTGTGTGCAGGTCGTGGTGGACGAGCACCACCGTTTTGCCTTCGGAGCGCATATCTTCCAACAGGGCGATGATGGTTTCTTCGCTGGCCGCGTCGATGCCGACAAAAGGTTCGTCCATCAAATAAAGTTCTGCCTGCTGGGCCAGTGATCGGGCTATAAATACACGTTGCTGTTGTCCGCCGCTCAATTCACCGATTTGTCGGTTGCGGTAGGAGGTCATGCCCACGCGTTCAAGGGCATCGGCGGCTATTTCCCGGTCGATTTTTGACAAACGGCCGAAGAGTTTGCCCTGTCTGTACCGGCCCATTTCGCAGATGTCCATGACCGTGGCCGGAAAATCCCAATCGACAGATTGTCTCTGAGGCACATAGCTCATCCTTTCCCTTACTTCGTTGATCGGTTTCCCGAAAATGCGTACATAACCGCTGTCGGCGGGAAGAATGCCCATGGCGGCTTTGAGTAGTGTGGTTTTTCCTGAACCATTCGGGCCGATGATGCCGACGAGTTGGCCGGAGGGTATTTCGAAGTCGATGTCCCAGAGCACCGGCTGTTTGTCGTAACTTACAGTGAGGTTATGCGCTTCAAGTAC
>JBBSDD010000151.1:0-6424 GCA_038249755.1 Flavobacteriales bacterium
ATGATGATGGAAATCAAGCCCAGGAAGCAACGGGTTATTTTGGACAGCCGCTGGAAATGGGACTCGGCATGGTCACCCTCAGCAAGCGCGATAATTTTCCAGCCGACCTGATCGGAAATGCGGAATTCGACAAGCGCAATTACCAGGTACGGTTCAACACAATCGCTACCAATCAGCACAGATATCTATCCAGATTGGCCATCGGGATGGCCCGCGCCCAAAGCACCATCCTGCAAATAAACCTTGAAGATGAGGTGCCCCAAAAAGGCCTCGACTTTGTAAACAAACTCATCGAAGTTTATCTGAGCAATGATATTGATACCAAAAACAAAGCGGCAAGCGCGACAGGTGATTTCTTAGACGGCCAACTCCTCTCGATCACTGAAGATCTCGAACGCATCGAAACAAATCGCGAACTATACAAAGTGTCCAAAGGCATCATCGATCTTGAATCAGAATCACAGATCGTACTCGAAAGTATCCGCTCAGTCGATACCGAAAAATCGGTGAATACTGCCCGGCTCAGCCTCATCAACCAATTGGAAGATTACGTGGTGGAAAGCCAGGATTTGCGCGACCTTGCCCCGGCAGCGCTCGATATTTCCGATCCCCTTTTGATCAAGCTGATCAACAACCTTTCTGAACTTCAGAGCCAACGGGAAATCATCATCAAACGCAGTACGGCCAACGACCCCAGCCTGATACCGCTCAACGCGGAAATCGAACTTACACGAACATCCCTGCTCGAAAACATCCGAAACATCCGCAAAGGTCTCAGTAGAAAAGATTCGGAACTCAACGAAGCCATTCGCAGCTACCGGGGTAGGATTCAGCAAATCCCGACCACGGAACGCGAATTGTTGGAGATCGAAAGACGGTTCAGAATTCAGGAGAGTCTCTATTTGTTTCTTTTGCAGAAGCGTGCCGAGCTATCCATTTCGCTCGCGGCCACAGAAAGTGATACGCGTTTGATTGATAGCGCAAGATTGACGCCTGGGCCGATTTCACCGGTTCCGGAGCGGGCCTATACCATTGCGCTCATACTTGGATTGCTTATTCCAACGGCATTCATTTTTGCAGTCGACAAGCTCAACGACAAAGTCGACAACATCGGACTTTTGCGAAAGCTCACCAGAATTCCGCTACTTGGCGTGGTGAGGTTGAGTAATCAGGTTTCGCCTCTCGTTGCCGCTGAGAAGCCACAATCGGCCATAGCGGAAGAGTATAGAAGCATTCGCACCAACCTCAATTTTTTCAATGTTGATAATCCGGTGAAGGTCATTATGGTGACCTCGTCCATCGGTACAGAAGGAAAAACTTTTACAGCGATGAATCTCGCTTCGGTAATCGCAGCATCTGGAGCGCGAACCGTGCTTGTTGGCCTCGATCTTCGCAAGCCGCGGATTGTGCAGGATTTCGGCATACCGAATGATTTGGGTTGCAGCAATTACCTCAGCGGAAATGCCACTGTCGAAGAAATAATACAACCTTCGGGACTGATCGATATGCTAAGCATCATCCCTTCCGGGCCTACACCTCCCAATCCTTCAGAGCTCATTTTGTCCGGAAGAATGTCAGAGCTGATCAATGATCTCAGCCAGCGTTTTGACAAAATCGTGATCGATACACCACCTGTTGGTTTGGTGTCTGATGGGTTGATGCTCAGTAAATTTGCCGATCTTACCTTGTTTGTAGTGCGGGATGGGGTGACAAGAAAAGACCACGTCCGACAAATTGAAGAACGTTACACCAAAGGGCAGGTTCAGAATGTGGGGATTATCTTCAATGCCGCCAAAAACAGAAATCAGCGTTACGGCTACGCCCAGGGGTATGGCTATACCTATGGCTATTCCAGCGATTACGGCGATTATTTCGACGAAGCGAAAAAAGAAGGTGGAATCAAAGGTTTGTTGAACCGGTTTCTGAAAAATGATTAAAAACCTCCTGCATCGGTTTCGCCATTCTGATGATGCCCGGGGTAAACGCATTTTAAAAAACATTCTTTATTCGGCAGGTCTCAAAGCGGTAAACGCGGCCATCAGTTTTGTCGTAGTGCCGCTTTACCTTGCCCTGCTTACGGACGTTTCATTCGGAATCTGGCTCACAGTAAGCGCGGTAATTTCCTGGATCAATTTTTTTGATCTTGGTATGGGCAATGGCTTGCGCAATAGATTTGCAGAAGCACGGGCGCGCGGTGAAGAAAAGCTGGCGCAAATATATGTGAGCACAACCTATTTTGCAGTGGGAGCCGTTGCTCTGGGAATTGCCGTTTTATTTTTCATCGCCGATATTTTTGTCGATTGGTCGCAGGTATTTGCCGCGCCAGCATCACTTACTGATGAAGTAAACACTATGGTGATGGCGCTGGTGGTGCTTTTTTTACCCCAATTTGTACTCCAGCTTGTGAAAATGGTGATCACGGCCGATCAGCGACCTGCCCTGGCCAATCTGATGAATACCATCGTAAATGTTTTGCAACTCGTGGCCATTTACGTGCTCGTTGAGAAAGAAATGAATTCGCTTGTGAAGCTTTCCATCGCCATGGGCAGCATCAATCTCATCGTGCCGCTTGTTGCAAATTTCCTTTTTTACCGCGGTAAGTACAGCGATTATGCCCCTTCCTGGAAGTTGGTTGAGGTGAAGTACACCCGCGACCTGATGGGATTGGGATTTACTTTTTTCATTCTACAGGGAGCCGCTCTGGTGGTTTTTATGACCGACAATCTGATCATCTCCCGGGTGTTGGGTCCCGAAGAAGTGCCGGCGTACAATATTTCGTATCGGTATTTCAATCTGGCAGCAGTATTTTTTGGTTTGGTCACCACCCCATTCTGGTCGGCATTTACAGAGGCTTTCGCCAAAAACGATATGCCCTGGATTCGGAAGATGTTCAAACGGCTGCTGGGTTTGTGGGCTTTGGTGTCGCTGGTTTGCGTGGGTATGTTTTTTGGCGCGCCGATGGTTTACGATCTCTGGATCGATGATGCTGTTGAAATCCCGCAGATATTGGATCTGGCGATGATGCTTTGGGTCGTTGCTTCTTCCGGAATCAGCATTTTCGGAACCTTTTTGAGCGGTGTCGGCAAGTTGAAGCTCTCGCTCTATCAGGCGGTATTTGTGATGGTGATCAATATCCCCCTGTCGATTTACCTGGCGGGATTTGATTCACTCGGCAGCGCGGGTGTCATCCTGGCGAGTCTGTTTGGCGTGCTGATCCGGTTGTTTTTTCAGCCCATTCAGTGTTGGAAAATTTTGAAGGGGAGGGCTACTGGGATTTGGGGACGGTAAACTAAATAGTGTCTGTCAATACACGGAAGAGTCTGATCCAGCCCGTGCGGACTCCCTTCGGTCGAAAGTTCAAAAGCAAGTTGCTAAACCAGTTCCCTGGATCAAGTCTTTAGATCAAGGCGAAGGCATGACCGAAGGCATGATAACGGAATTTATGGACAGACAATGAATAGAAGTGTTGTTTTAGAGCGAATACACACCAACCCGATAACTCTTTAAGCAAACTTGCTGTTGTCGGGATGATTTATTGATTTCATTTTTTTTCTGACTTTTATTTTTTGTTTAAACATCCATTACGAATGTAGTGGGTTCATCGGGTTATGATTTGATTTTTAAAGTGATATCACCGATATTATAGGTGTAGATGGCAGCAGGTAAAAATGTGAAAGCCAAAGAATCTACAACTTTCAGACCCATGCTGTCAATGGTAGTAACCATTGCTTTTTGAAAACCATTCGCTTTGCAGAATTGGATAAGACTTTTTAATTCATGCGGTTTTTCAAAATAGCGGTTGCTCCATTTAATCTCAGCGCTCCATATGGGCTTGAAGCCTTTGTGGTCCACCAAAACCAAATCTACTTCGCCTTCATTTCGTCCTTCTTTCCACCGCGCATAAGTCAAATCGAGTTTTTCGCGATGCATCCACTGAGAAAGAACAGCTGTTTCTACCATATTACCCATTTCTTTATCCATTTCTGAAACTGGCGAAAACAAGGCAGTTCGCAAGGATGGGTTGGTCAAATATACCTTGAAACGGGAAACTCTTTTTAACCTTTTGGCATTTACATCCACCTTGTTAAGTACTTTAATTAAAAATGCGGCCCCAAGATATTCCAGATATTTTTTCAAGGTATCTTTTTGAATACCACTTTCATTCGACATTTTTTCATACGAAAATTCATTGCCGGTATTATAGGCGATGTAGGTAAAAAAACGGTTTAATTCCTGTACGTCTTTGATTCCGTACAAACTTGGCAAATCCCTTAGTAACACTTTGTCTACGATGTCATTTTTCACGTACCGCCCCATGTCTCCTTGAATGGTATCAGACAAAATCACTTCAGGGTAACCACCGAAATTTATGTAATGCACGAATGCCGCGTTGAGTGCCTTCATATCGTGTGAAAGCCAATAGGAAACTGAATTTTGGCCATATTCGATTTGGCCACTGTACATCAAATGATCCAGGTTTTTCAAATGGATATACTCCTGAAAGGTAAGGGGAGGCAGCATAAAATCCGTAAAGCGGCCCGCACCACTTTCGGTACTGTGCCATTTTAATGCGGCTGCAGCTGAGCCGGACACTATAAATTTTGTATCTGGATATGAATCAACCAAAACCTTCAGGTGGCGTTCCCAGTCTTTTAAGTATTGAATTTCATCAAAAAAAACGTAACACCCGTGGATATCTCCTATCTTCAAGGCATCTTTGCACAGGAGCAAGATGTCTTCTAAACCAAGGTGCACATAGATTGGATTGTCAATTCCCACAAAGAAAATTCGTTGCGGATTCACGCCTTCTTCCAATAATTCATGAATGGTATGGAAAAGCATAACCGTTTTTCCGACCCGGCGCGGACCCATGAGTACCACTGCTCTGCGGACGCTTTTATCCCGCACATAGGGAAAAAAAAGATCGAAGTATAATCGCTTTTTCATAGACCTGTAGGTATCTGAAATTTTTTTAGATACCCACCATGGATTTTCATAGCGTAGACGTTCGATAATTTTAACTGCAGGAATAAAGCTCGAATTGTTCATATACCTATTTAGATGAATCAAAAATAGAAAAATAAGATGATTCAATTCATCTTAATATGAACATAAATGTTCTTGTAGAGATTTTTTGTCTAATTGCCGATGCAATTTGAACATGCTGTGTCGTTAATCGCCCGGTTTGGAAAGGTGATATTTACTATTTTTCGGTGAATCTGCGGATGAAATCGCAAAAAACCGGTTTTTTGGAATAGTCAGGAAAGATATTTCTGTTTGAAATATTCATTTCCATCCAATTCCGGAACCTGTCCAATCAATAATCTATTATCAGCTTTAAAAGTGTTTTGAATCTTTTCGCGCAAGGCCGGATCAAAAGCAAATCCCTTTCCGCCACCCATTCGTTTTTCCACAAAGCGCTGTTTTGTCCCAAATATTCGTTTTCCAAATTTGCCGCGGTTTATGAAGGGTTTCCAGCGGTTCAGGATTTTGAAAAAATACAATTGCCGGGCGCTCAGACTGCGGTTTACTTTTTCGGAGAATGGAATCTCACGGCTGATCGTCATATTGAGTACGGATAAAAGGCGTAAAGTGAATGCCTTCGGATCGGCAGCGAAATCTTCATACAGCACCACATGCACTTTCGGAAAATGCTTTTTATACAGTTTTATCAATTCCGAATAGTTATAAATCTCTGTGGATTCGGATGGATGAAAAGTGGGATACCTTGGATTTTCACTTGTGGAAGGATCGTTACTGAAACGAATAAAAGCTTTGGGCGACATGGAGTGCCCGCTGTAAATCCCTATGGAATAGAGCGATTGCAACAGGTCGACCTGATTGCGCAGTACAATCAAAATCTCCGCATCCGGAAAAATTGCAAACAGCCGCACAGCGTTGCGTGTCCGGTTGGTGCTATTGAGGTAGAGTGACTGACCGACAAACAATTCGTTCGAAAGCAGTAAATTTTCATTTCGCGCGTCCGCAAAAGCCGCGGCCACCATTGCAGACTCATAAAGCGAATCATCCTGGTAAAGCAATTTTTGAAAATGATCGCTGTATTGGGATTCATCCACCCCGACATACCGAAACCCTGACACGTAGGGAAACAGCGCCCTTTGAAAAAAAGTACTCGCCGCGCGTGGCATGCCTATATGTATGATGGTTCGGCCCATGCCCAAAACTAAACATTCCACATATCCCAGTGCCGATTTCCGTATTATTTCGGTTATTAAACCACTCCGCCCACCCGTGACCATTCCGGGATTGCCATGAAAAGTCTATTGAAAAATTACCTTTGACCTATGCGCGATTTTGTCATCTGCCTTACCGCCACGATCAAACCCAATACCATTATGGTGGACAGATCGGACGTGCAATTGCGGCTGGATGATTACAAAAGGTGCATCGATTTTTACCTGCG